>NZ_JBHUEQ010000017.1:0-225160 GCF_042680945.1 Affinirhizobium helianthi
CGTCTGCGCTGAACCAGCTGGATAGCGCCACGCAGCAGAACGCGGCCATGGCGGAAGAGACCACGGCTTCTGCCGAGGTTCTCGCCAATGACACCGGCGATCTTCTGGAGCTGATCGGCGGCTTCCGCACCGGAAATGGCAGTGCTTCCACAAGCGCCCTGCATGGCATGGCACAGCAGATGCGACGCGCTGGCTGATCCAGATCGATCACCGAAACACGAAAACGCCGGGCCAAAACCCGGCGTTTTTTTCTGTTTCAGAGGCTTCTTGCCAGATCGTCAATCTGGGACGGCGCAAAGATTTCAATGCCATTCCGCCTCAAAAGCGCGGCGGTTACACCATGGCCTGCGATCTTGCGGCCTGAGAAAGCGCCATCGTAAATCATCTGTGAGCCGCAGGATGGGCTGCCATCGATCAACAGGGCAAAGCGGCAATCATTCTGGCGGGCTGCGGCCAAGGCACGTTCTGCTCCCGCGGTGAAAGCTACGGTCACATCGCCACCCGTCAGTTCCAGAACCCGCGCGCGACCCGCGAGAACATCCTCGCCTGTCATGCCGTTTTCGATTTCCGCAGCTGGGCGCGGCACACTCATGCCGCCAGCCAGTTCAGGACAGAGAGGAACAAGACGCCCCTCCCCCTTCCATTGGTCGATGAATGGATGGACAAGCGGCTTTCCCTTGCCATCATACCGGACGGGCTGGCCGAGAAGGCAGGCGCTGATGAGGATGCGCCCTGCCATTGGCTTTAACCGCTGATCTTGGAGAAATCCGCGACCGTTCCCGTTGCTTCGCGAATAGCCTTTAGCAGAGCCAGGCGATTGGCGCGCACCGCTGCATCCTCATCATTGACGAGCACATCCTCGAAGAACCTATCCACCGGGCCGCGCAGCCTGGAAAGCGCTTCCATGGCAGAGCGGAAATCTTCCGTCTTCACAGCAGCAGCGGCATCCTGCGTCGCCGACGTGATGGCCGCATGAAGCGCCTTTTCCGCATCCAGCTTCAAGAGATCCGGCGAAACGCTGTCCGCAACCACGGTGCCCTTCTTTTCTTCGGCGGCCAGAAGCTGCGTTGCACGCTTGGTGCCCGCCAGCAGGTTCTTGCCATCTTCAGAAGTGATGAAGGCGGTCAGCGCTTCGGCACGACGCGCCACCAGCAGCAGGTCATCGGATTCCGGCGTCAGCACCGCATCGATAATGTCATGCCGCGCGCCCATATCACGCAGATAGACCTTCAGGCGCTCATGGAAGAAGGCGAGAAGATCAGCATCCTTGACGATCTGCGACAGGGGCAGCCGCACCTTGCGTTCAAGCATGATGCGCACGACACCCAGCGCTGCACGACGCAACGCGTAAGGATCCTTCGAGCCGGTCGGCTTTTCATCGATGGCCCAGAAGCCGACGAGCGTATCCAGCTTGTCAGCGAGCGCAACCGTGATCGCCACCTTGTCTTCCGGCACGCGGTCTGACGGGCCTTGCGGCTTGTAGTGATCTTCAATGGCGGCAGCAACGGAGGCATCCTCGCCCTGAAGCACCGCATATTTGCGGCCCATCACGCCTTGCAGTTCCGGGAATTCGCCCACGGCCTCGGTGCGCAGATCAGCCTTTGCGAGAACCACGGCGCGATCCACCAGCTTTTCATCCGCACCGACAATGGGGGCCAGCTGCTTGGCAAGCGCACGGATGCGCGAAACGCGCTCGCCCTGCGTGCCGAGCTTGGCATGGAAGGTGACATTCAGCGCATCGAGCTTGGCCATGCGCTGATCGAGCGGCTTTGCGAGATCAAGGCCGAACTTTTCAGCGGAGGTCTTCAGGGTTTCGAGATCCGGCAGATCGCCCTGGTCTCGGGTCCAGAAATGCTTGGCATCGGACAGGCGCGCACGCACGACCTTGCCATTGCCGTGAATGATTTCCTGCCCGCCATCCTTGGCTTCGATATTGGAGACGAGAATGAAGCGGTTGGAGAGCCCTTCCGTTGCCCCTTGCGGGCGGGTGACGAAGCACTTCTGGTTTGTCTTGATGGTCAGGCGGATGATTTCCGCCGGAATTTCAAGATAGTCTTCCTCGAAAGAGCCCATCAGAACATGCGGCCATTCGACAAGGCCGGATACTTCTTCCAGCAGGCCTTCATCTTCCACCAGATCCAGACCATTGGCAAAGGAGAGGTCGCGGGCGTCATGCAGGATCACATCCTTGCGGCGGTCGGCATCCAGCATGACCTTCGCCTTTTCGAGGCTCGAAACATAATCGTCAAAACGGCGAACCGTGATGGCGCCCGGCGCGTGGAAGCGGTGACCATAGGTCACGTTGGAGGCCTTGATGCCATCCACTTCGAAGGGAATGATCTGCGTCTCGTCATGTTCAGGCCCGAACATGCAGACGATGGACTGCAGCGGGCGCACCCAGCGCAGACTTTCCATACCCCTGCCCTCAATGCCTGCATACTTCATGCCTTTCGGCATGGAGGCGGCACCGGAACGCATGCTCTTTGGCCATGGGAACGAGCGGATGATGCCGGGCATCACATCGGCTATGATCTCTTCCGCCGCACGACCGGGCTTGGAGATGACGGCGACGTAGAAATCACCCTTTTTCGGATCGGATACGACCTGCGCTTCCGATACGGAAGAGAGACCTGCACCGCGCAGGAAGCCTTCAATGGCCTTTTCCGGCGCATCGGTTCGCGGGCCTTTACGCTCTTCCCGCTGGTCGGCAGAGCGAGCCGTCAGCCCACGAATATCCAGCGTCAGGCGGCGCGGCGTCCAGTATTCACGCGCACCCTCATAGGTCAGACCTGCCTCTACCAGCGCATCGGTCACAAGCTTCTTCAGATCGCCCGCAGCCTTGCGCTGCATGCGGGCAGGAATTTCCTCAGAGCGAAGTTCGAGCAGAAGATCAGGCATTGTTCAGTTCCTTGGCCCGCATGAGCTTTACTTCTTTGCGCGTCCTCGCGTCTGCAACGCTGCGGGTGCGCGGCGGGGCAGGAATTTCCTCAGAGCGAAGTTCGAGCAGAAGATCAGGCATTGTTCGGGCGGGCGTCATTGTTTTGCGTTGCGCCGACTTAGCAAGGCCACAGGCAAATGTCATCTGCCGCGATGCAAAAATGCAAGGCTTCCGGGAACGAGAAAGCCGGAGGCCTTGCCGAATATCATGCGCCCGTCAGCATCGCCTGCTGCAAGAGTTCGTTGCGGATCTTGTTCTTGTGCTCGGAGACCATGCCGGGAATGAGGAAAGCATCGACCAGCGCCCAGATGCCGACGATGAGGAACAGGAAAAGGCCAACACCAATGAAGCTGGTGACGAACCCAACCACCGTCAACAGCAGCATGGCCAGACCCGAACCCTTGCGGCCGAGATAAAAGCGGTGGCCACCCAGGCAACCAACAAAGAACCAGAGAAGATAGGCGGCCCCGATGGACTTGGCCTCATTCGTTACACGCTGCTCAATAAGTATCTGCTTTTCAGTCGAAACAGTCATAAATCTTACCCCCGAAATGACTTGTTCCTGCCTTAGCGATGCTTTCGACTTCAAGCAATTCCTAAAAATGATCGGCCATAGCTTCAGATAAATGAAGAGAATGGGCGGAAGGTTACGCTACCAGCCGCCGCCGCCACCACCGCCACCGCCGCCGCCGGAAAAGCCGCCGCTGGACGAGAAGCCCGACGAAGAGGATGCCACTGGCTGCGGAAGGGTGGATGCGATGGTTGACGACATCGAGGAGGAGAAATCACCGATGCTCTCCCCGAAGGATCCGTAGCTTTCTCCGCTATACCAGCCGGGATGATAGCTTGCTGCAACGGCACCGGCTGCGGCTGTGGCAAGCCAGGTCTCGAAGGTACGGCTCCAGGGTTTTTCCACGCCAAGCGCCACCGCATAGGGCAGCAGGGTTTCGAAATGACGGGGCGACATTTCGGGCGCACCGTTCATGTTCATCCGGTCCTTTTCGGCGAGTGTCAGATAAAGGCGCAGGCCCTCGATCTCGTCCATCCGCTTCGCGCCAAGCGGGGTCGGCGCGCCCATGAGGAAGAAGAAGAGCGCATTGAGCAGCACGATGCCGCCCACGCCGACGAAGAGCGGCCACTGGCCATTGCCGAGGCTTTCGACCAGAGAAATGGTGAAAGCGCCGCAGACGGCAAAACCCATGAAACCCAGAACGGCAAAGCTGAAGGCAGCACCGAGGCGAGAGCTGAAGCTTCGCCGGTTGCGCATGGATTTCGCAAGCCGGATGGCAATGCCACCCCAGAACAGACCGAAAAAGGCCGGCATGATGAGCAGACCTGCCAGATCCGGGTTGAGATCGCCAAGCACCAACATGGCCGCAAGCGAAAGAACGCTCAGCAGAATTCCCACCACAATATAGGCGGTGTTGGCCCTGTAATAGCGTCCACGGTTTTCCTTCTCGATGGCCTGCCGAAACAGCTTGCCCAGAGATTGAACCGCTTCGCCATTCTGTTTGTTGATGACGAATTTATCGTTGGCCATGCCGAGCTGGCGCAGAAGCGCCATCTGGCCCACCGGCAAATCTGGCGCTGCGGGCTTGTCCGTCCGGCGAATGACGATGCTTTTCTTCAGATCTTCCAGCAGCACATAGCCCTTCACCGCCAGATCGATGAAGCTGGCGGACAGAGCATCCCAGCCCTGACCGGAAAACCCCTTGTTATCGATGTAATTGACAAGCGCTGGAGACAGGCCCTCAGGCGGATGCCAGTTTGGCACCACAACGCCACGCGGCGGATCGCGCCCCACGCGACGCCAGCCCCACATATAAAAGAGAGCGACGACAGCCAAAGCGGGCAGCGCAATCATCAGATTGAGATTGTCGCGCAGGAGCCAGCCCCTTTGCTGCGCAGTGCTGGGCGGCAGGATGGAGCCATTCGGCATGGCAATCGCAATGGTCAGCCCTTCATTCGGCGCAAGCGCCCGTGTCGTCACGAAGCCGGGCGCGGTTTCGCTGCCTGTGCGGCGCGCATCCTTGCCCGTTGCCCCTTCCGGCCCGGTGAAGAAATCCGTGTTCAGAGCCTTCACGCCCGGCGGCAACTGCACCACCACCGACGCCTGATCGATGCGGAACATCCAGCCATTGCCGGTCACATTCCAATAGAATTCGTCGAAATTCTCCTGGTAACGGATCTGCCGGTCGGTGCGGTAGGTCAGCTCATAGGTGTGCAGCCCCCGATCCAGCTGGGTGTTCTGCGAACCCATATAGATCCGCACGCCACCGGAAATGCTTTCCGTCTTCCATTCTTCCGGCTTGCCATCGCGCGTCACGGACAGCACCTCGAAGCCGACCTTTTGCCGCCGCCCCTGCCGATCCAGCATATAGAGGGGAAAATCACGGAAGATGCCGCGCTTTATATCGTGCCCCTCGGCATTGACGGTGATGATTTCCGTCACGGTCACATCGCCCTGACGCGCAATCTGGATCTCGGAGCGGTAGGCGGCAATATATTCTGCCGCGCGCGCCTCGAAGGCAAAACCAAGCAGTGCCGCCTGCAAGAGAAGCAGGAGGACGAGCCGGATCACCGCCGATGGCGCACGAAGCATCGACACTCAGCCACGCTCCAACGTCACGCCGAGAGAAGCCATGGCATCCCAGTAATCGGGATAGGTCTTGGCCACACAGCCGGGATCGAGGATGGTGATGCCGTCAATCTTCAGGCCAGCCAGGGCAAAGCTCATGGCAATGCGGTGATCGGCAAAACTGTCGATGCGCGCAGGCAACGTCTGGCCAGCCAACCCGGGATCCGAAGCCACGAGAAGATCATCCCCCTCCTCTCTCGCCAGACCATCGCGAATGGTGTTGAGGCCAGTGGAGAGCGCACGAATGCGATCGCATTCCTTCACCCGAAGGTTTGCGATGCCAACGAAGCGCACCGGCGTTTCATTGAAGGCCGCCAGAACCGCAATGGTGGGAATGGCATCCTGCATCTGGCTGCCATCGATCACGGCAGGCATATGCGGAAAGGCAGAGATCACATCATAGGCCTTGGCATCCGGCTGGGTGAAGGCGGTGGCGGGCGTGCCGATATCGATAGCGCCGCCTGTCAGCACTTCCGCGCCCCAGAGATAGGTGGCGGCGGAGGCATCCGGCTCAATGTGGAAATCGGTTGCCGTGTAACCCGTCGGTTGGATGCGCCAGACGGAGGCGGAAGGTTGCTCCACATTCGCACCGAAGGCCCGCATGGCGGCAAGCGTCAGATCGATATAGCCGCGTGCGCCAATATCGGCACCGGCCAGTTCAATCTCGAAGGGCTCGGCAGCGCAGGCAGCAGCCATGAGCAGCGCCGACACATACTGGCTGGAAAGGCCCGCATCGATGACCACGCGATTGGTCTCGAAACGTCCGGTAGCCTCGATCGTGACCGGAGGGCAGCCAGACGGCGCTTCAACGGAAACCCCAAGCGAACGCAGCGCCTCGACGAGCGGCTGAATGGGGCGCTTGCGCATGTGCTGGTCACCGTCCACCACATAGCGACCGTGACCGAGGGCAACGGCTGCGGTGAGGAAGCGGGTGGCGGTTCCAGCATTGCCAAGGAAAAGCGGATGGGCGGGTGGCTTCAACTGGCCGCTGCTCGTCACCACGAACGTGGTCGGGTCCGGCTCGTTCACCGTCACGCCCATGGCCCGCAAGGCTTCTGCCATATAGCGGGTATCGTCGCTCTTCAAAGCGCCGGTCAGGCGACTGGTGCCCTTGGCCAATCCCGCCAGCAAAAGAGCGCGGTTGGTGATGGATTTCGAACCGGGCGGGCTCACCTTCCCCTTCAGGGGCTGAGCGGTCGGGTGAATGGTCAGTTGATCGGTACTCATTCTCGTCTCACAGGGCATTGTGGCGAAGCGCTGGCCTTGCAGCGCTGGCGGCTTGCATATCAGAATCTCACGGATGGGACGGCACGATCCGCTTCATTGGCGATCTCGAAGTAGGGCTTTTTGGCAAAGCCGAACTGGCCTGCAATCAGGTTGGAGGGAAAGCTTTCCACCTTCACGTTCAGATCCCGCGCAGCACCATTATAATAGCGGCGCGACATCTGGATCTCGCCCTCTACCGTTTCCAGTGAGCGCTGAAGCTCCAGAAAGTTTTCATTGGCTTTCAGCTCCGGGTAGGCCTCCGCAAGAGCAACGATCCGCCCAAGCGCCTGACCGAGCATACCTTCCACGGCAGCGCGGCCTGCCACATCGCCGGTTGGCACGGCTTGCGCCTTGTTGCGCAGCGCCACCACCTCTTCCAGCGTCGATTTCTCGTGGGTCGCATAGCCTTTGACGGTTTCGATAAGGTTCGGGATCAGATCGGCGCGGCGCTTCAGCTGCACGTCGATACCTGACCACGCCTCTTCCGCCATCTGGCGAGACTTCACCAGACCGTTGTAGACAAAGACAATATAGAGAGCGACGGCCGCCAAGGCGGCTAAAGCGATGTACATGAAAAGCTCCCGAATTCAGCGCGCGCGAACCCTAATCGTTTAGCGCGCGCCTGTCATCGGGATTTTCTCTTGGCGTTTTCAGGCCGCAGTCGTGAGGTTCACGCCACCGGCATCCGTCAGCAGGAAGGCTTCGCCGCAAGCTTTGGCCAGCGTGCGCACCCGCAGGATGTAGCTCTGACGTTCGGTGACGGAAATGACGCCGCGAGCATCCAGAAGGTTGAAGACGTGGCTGGCCTTGATGCACTGGTCATAGGCCGGAAACACACATTTATGCAGGCGATGATGATCGCTTTCGCCGGGAGCGCCAGCTGCGAGCAGCGCCTGGCATTCCTTTTCCGCATCGATGAAGTGACGATGCAGCATTTCCGTATTGGCGAATTCGAAGTTGTGGCGGGAATATTCCTGCTCTGCCTGCAGAAAGACATCGCCGTAGGAAATCTTTTCCTCGCCTTCGCGACCGTTGAAGTTCAGGTCATAGACATTGTCCACGCCCTGCACATACATGGCCAGACGTTCCAGACCATAGGTCAATTCACCGGCAACCGGCGAACAATCAATGCCGCAAACAGCCTGGAAGTAGGTAAACTGCGAGACTTCCATGCCATCGCACCAGCATTCCCAGCCAAGGCCCCAGGCACCCAGTGTCGGGCTTTCCCAATCATCTTCCACGAAACGGATATCGTGCAACAGAGGATCGAGCCCGATGGCGGCCAGCGAACCGAGGTAGAGTTCTTGCAGGTTGGAGGGGTTCGGCTTCAGAATGACCTGATACTGGTAGTAATGCTGCAAGCGGTTTGGGTTTTCGCCATAGCGCCCGTCGGAGGGGCGGCGCGATGGCTGCACATAGGCTGCTTTCCAGGGCTTTGGACCAAGCGCGCGCAGCGTGGTTGCCGGGTGGAAGGTGCCCGCTCCCACTTCCATGTCATAGGGTTGCAGAACGGCACAGCCCTTATCCGCCCAATAGTTATGGAGCGTCAGGATCAGCGCCTGAAACGAGCGCTTCGGGTCCATATGCGGGGCAAGTGTGGTGGTCATGGGATGATGTCCGAGCCAGTATTCGTGATTTTTGCCCGTCTGGTGCCACGGCAGGGCGCAAGGGTCAAGTGTGCGGGCCGTATCAGGCATCCTCATCGCGCCGAACGCGATATTCGCCAGTGACCGGATCCTTGACCAGCGTACCGATGGCGCCCGTCTCACGCTCCTTTTCCTGGCTGCGGCGGATGCGCGCCAGCTTCTCCGCATCGGCGACGAACTTCCGATACAACAGCCAGCCCCCGCCGATGAGAATGGCAAGAAACAGAAGCTGCGGCATGATGGCGAAGTCCTTGTGCTTGGATAATTAGAGACCGTATCGGCCCCACAATGCCTTTTCTTCCAGCGTTGCCGCAAGACCGGAAGCCGCACCCGCGGCAATTTCCGCAGCATGCGGCATTCCGGCGAGCGAAGCCACACCGGGCACCTTGCGACCGAGGAGGCCACGCGATGCCCCGATAAGCTGCAATTTCGCCTTCGGTCCGAAGCGACGCTTCAAGACGTCGCGCATCTCGCCGATCCCATCGACAAGCCCAAGCTCCACGCCGCGATTGCCGGTCCAGAACAGGCCGGAAAAGATGGTTTCATCATCGCTCAAACGCTCGCCACGCCGCGCCTTGACCATATCGATGAAGACCTTGTGGATCTCCAGTTGCAGCGTCTTGAGATAGTCGACATCGCTTTGCTTTTCCGGCTGGAAGGGATCGAGGATCACCTTGTTCTCGCCAGCGGTATAGACGCGCCGCTCCACGCCGATCTTGTTCAGGAGTTCCGGGAAGCCGAAACCGCCGGAGACAACGCCAATCGAGCCAACGATCGAGGTCGGGTCCACGAAAATCTCATCACCCGCCAGCGCGATCATGTAACCGCCCGATGCCGCCACATCTTCCACGAACATCAGCACGCGCTTGTTCTTTTCTTCGGCAAGCGCGCGAATGCGCTGATAGATCAGCCGCGATTGAACGGGCGAGCCGCCGGGCGAATTGATGGAGATGGCAACGACCGGCACATCTTTACGAGAAAAAGCGCGCTCCAGCATGGGCGCTACAGTGGCAAGGTTCAGCGTGGGGCGAAGCTGGCTTCCGCCAGCCATGATGGCACCGTGAAGCCGCACAACCGGAATGACCGTTTCATCCTTGCGAAAACGCTTCGGGACCAAAGTCTTCAACAAGCCGGCCATGTCATCTCCTGTTTTATCTGCTTTTCCGTCATGTATGCAACGGAATGGCCGGCGCAATGGTTGGTTCCTGTAAATTCCACGTCATTCACCGGCCTTTGCGGCCATAGGCATCGCGACCGTTGTTCAGCGCATCCACCGGGGGGGCGAAGGCATGGCCCTCTTCACCATGCATGAAAAGCGGCGCGCGCCAGACAAGCCGGGATTTGGAGCCCTTGATGGCCGTAACCAGTAGACGGATCGCATCTTCACCGGGACGTGGGTGGATCGCCGTCAACTCCAGCCCGCCGAAGCGTTTTCCACAGGCTGCAATAATATCTGCCACCGATTGCGGCCGGGCAATCAGCGACAATTGCCCGCCGGGAACCATGATGGCACCGGCCGTGCGCAGCCATTGCTCGAACAGATCCTCCGTCATGGCATGGGCTTCGGCCTTCAGCGCATCCGGGGTGCGGCGGTCGCGGCTGTCATTGAAGGGCGGGTTCATGATGACGTGGTGAAAGTGATCGTCCGGCAGGCCAGCGTCCAGCCGGGCCTTTCCGCGCAGCGTGACATCGGCCTCGATCACCGAGAGACGGCCGGAGAGAGCTGCGTTTTCAGCAAGAGCCAGATTTCGCCGCGCATAATCGGCCATCAGGGCCGAACGCTCGACAAGCACCACCTGCGCGCCTTTCAGGCGGGCGGCGACGGCAAAGCCTGCCGCCCCTGCCCCGGCCCCCAGATCCGCCACGCGAATCTCTCTCTCATCCGCCACGAGGGAGGCGAGCAGCATGGCATCCATGCCCGCGCGGTGGCCGCCCTTTTCCGGCTGAAGAAGATGGAAGGCACCACGATGGAAGGCGTCCAGCGTATCGGTCATCTCTCTGTCCGCAATTCCGCTTCAAGCCCCGCATCGATGAGAAGGCGGCGCGCCTCACCGGCCCTATCCTCTTCCACGAGAAGCCGTCTTGGCAGCAGTCCCAGGGAACCTTCCAGCACGCTCATCGATTGGTCAGCGATCAGCGAGTGGATGCCGGCATCGTTGAGGAGACTCGTGGCAAAGGAGAGGACAACCGCATTATTGGTGCGGATCAATTCTTTCATGCGTCAAAGCACCTCAATTCCCGGTCAAAACGATAATTGGCACTTGCCGGTTCTAGCGCCCCTTTCTATTGTCCGGCGCAACATTTGAACAGGAGGCCATTTCATTGGGCGTCGTTATTCCGCTCGAAGAGGGCAAAAACAAGCAGGCATCCGTAAAGCCATTGGTCGATCTTACCAAATCGGACATGGATCGGGTCAACCAGCTGATCCTGTCGAAGGCGGGATCGGATGTGCAGATGATTCCCGAGGTGGCCAACCACCTGATCTCTTCCGGGGGCAAGCGCCTGCGGCCCATGCTGACACTCGCTGCGGCGCAGATGTTCGGCTATGAAGGCGAAGGCCATATCAAGCTCGCCACCAGCGTCGAATTCATGCACACCGCCACGCTTCTGCATGACGATGTGGTGGATGAGAGCGATCTGCGCCGCGGCAAATCCACCGCCCGCATGATCTGGGGCAATCAGGCCAGCGTTCTGGTGGGAGATTTCCTGCTCGGCCAGGCCTTCAAGATGATGGTGGAGACCGGATCGCTGGATGCGCTCGACGTTCTCGCCTCCGCCGCCGCCGTGATTGCCGAAGGTGAAGTGTTGCAGCTTTCCGTTGCCAAGAACATGGAAACGACGGAAGACGATTATCTCTCGGTCATTCGCGCCAAGACGGCGGCGCTTTTCGCCGCTGCGGCAGAGGTTGGGCCGATCATCGCCAATACCGACAAAGCCAGCCGTGCAGCCCTTCGCTCCTACGGCATGAACCTTGGCCTTGCCTTCCAGCTTGTCGATGACGCGCTGGATTATGGCGGCAAGGCCGCCGATCTCGGCAAGAATGTTGGCGATGATTTCCGCGAGGGCAAGATCACGCTGCCGGTCATTCTCTCCTACCGCCGCGGCACGTCTGAGGATCGCGATTTCTGGAAAACGGCCATCGAACAGGGTGAGAGCAGCGACGAGAATCTGGAGCGCGCGCTCGGCCTCATCACCAAGTATAACGGTCTTGGTGACACGATTGCCCGGGCAAAGCATTACGGCGCAATCGCCCGCGATGCACTTTCGCCGCTTCCCGCCTCTGCGCACAAGGATGCGCTGATGGAAGTGATCGATTTCTGCATCGCCCGCGTAAACTGACCTCGGCACTGGACAGAGAGACAGCGCGCCGGACGAGACGAGCCGGCGTAAGGCAAAATCGGCGCGAACGGATGGCATTCGGCTCTTCACGAATTTTCGAACTTCGCGGCAGCCGTGAAGAGCGCCAGATTCTTGCGAAGCTGCTCCAAAAAAGCCATTCTGTAGTGAATCATCGGCTGATCTTTTTCGGCGGCCCCAAGCCCGCCCTCAGCTTTTCATGAAAGGCACCTTCATGCGGCAGAATTTCGCCCATCGTCTGCTATCCGGCGCGGCCTTCGTGTCGGCTCTCATGCTGGCGACGGTTGCGCCCGGTCTTGCATCGGCACAGGATAAGCCGGTCACGGAATCGGCGGTCTTCTCGGCTGACAAGGTCAACACCTTCTCCGGCGCGTTCCTTGCGGCACGCACGGCCGATGTGGATCATGACTACGCGACCGCCATCACGCTCTATCAGAAGGCGCTGGAATTCGAGCCCGCCAATCTGGACATTCGCGAGCGGTTGATGGTTTCGCTGCTGATGAACGGGCAGTTCGATGAAAGCCTGAAGCATGTGAACGCCTTGAAGGACGATGAGGCTGTCGAACGCATCACCACCATCGTTCGCGGGCTGGAAGCCATTCGCAAAGGCTCGTATGCCGAAGCGCAGAAAATCCTTGCCTATAAGGGCGGCAACGATCTGGACCGCCTGACCCATTCCCTGCTCATTGCCTGGGCAAAGGTTGGCGCAGGCAAGGGCCAGGAGGCGGTGAAACAGATCAAGTCCCTCAAGGGGCCGGACTGGTTCAAGGTCTTTACCGAATATCACATGGGCGCAATGGCCATTGTGGCCGGCGATGTTGCCACAGCCCGCACCCATCTGACCGCAGCCATTACCAGTGAGGAAGGCGTTGCCACCACACCGGACACCTTCATGCGCGCCGTGATGGCGCTGGCACGGCTGGAAGCGGCACAGGGCAACAAGCAGAAGGCGCTGGACGCGATTTCTGTCGCGGAACGCCTGATGCTGAACTATGCGCCGCTGAAGGCATTGCGCGCCAGCATCGAGCGCGGCGAAAAGCCCGAACAGCAGGTTGCCGACGCCACGCAAGGGGCAGCAGCCGTTCTCTTCTCCATTGGCGGCGCCCTCAACCGCCAGGGCGCGGAGGAGATGGTCTCGCTCTATCTGCAAATCTCCCATGCTCTCGACCCGAAAAGCGCCGATACGCTGATCATTCTGGGCGGCATTGCCGAAAAGCTGGAGCAGCCGAAGCAGGCCATCGAGCTTTACGGTCGCGTGCCGCAGGATTCGCCGATGCGGCGCATTTCCGAGTTGCAACTCGGCCTGACACTTGCCCAGACCGGCGACATGGAGGGCGCGAAGCAGCACCTGAAATCGCTTCTGGAATCGGATCCTTCCGACATCCGCAGCTACATTGCCTATGGCAGCGTGCTTTCCGATGCGAAAGACTATGCCGAAATGGCCCGCATCTATGACAAGGCCGTAGATGTCGTCGGGCCTGCGCCACGCCCGACCGATTGGTCTGTTTTCTTCCAGCGCGGCATTGCCTATGAGCGCCTGAAGGAATGGGACAAGGCAGAACCGAATTTCCGCAAGGCTCTGGAACTCAATCCGGACCAGCCACAGGTGCTGAACTATCTCGGTTATTCCTGGGTGGACATGAACCGGAACCTTGAGGAAGGTCTCAACATGATCCGCAAGGCCGTGGATCTGCGCCCCGATGATGGCTACATCGTCGATTCGCTGGGTTGGGCCTATTATCGCCTTGGCCGCTACGATGACGCCGTGACGGAACTGGAACGCGCCGTTCAGTTGCGGGCTGGCGATGCCACGATCAATGACCATCTGGGCGATGCCTACTGGCGTGTTGGACGGCAGCTGGAAGCCAAGTATCAGTGGCAGCGGGCGCTGACCATGAAGCCGGAAGCAACTGAAATCCCCAAGATCGAGCAGAAGATCCGCGAAGGTCTGGCCGAGGCGCCAACGCCTCCGGTTCAGACGGCCATGTCTTCCCCCGCCGCAACCGCGCCTGCAGTGGCAACGGATGCCCAGAACGGCGGCAAGCCTGAAGAACTGCAGAACTACACGGTGGGCGCGGGCGACACACTGCGGAAGATCGCCACGGATACCTTGGGCAATGGCGACCGGATTCAGGATATCATCGAGATCAATCCGGAGCTGAAGCGCAATCCGAACCGGCTCTATCCGGGGCAGGTTCTGAAGATCCCCGCCAAGAAAAACTGATCCATGGCAGGATCGATATCGGAAGCAGCGCGCGCAAAAATCAATCTCGCGCTGCATGTGACCGGACGCCGCGCGGATGGCTATCACCTGCTGGATAGCCTGGTCACCTTTGTCGATCTGGGTGACGCACTGGAATTTTGGCCTTCCGAGGCGGACGGATTTCACGTTGAAGGACAGTTTGGCGCGCTGCTGGGCGCAGAGCACGATAATCTTGTGCTGCGGGCGCGGGACGCCCTGCGCCAGCTGGCGCAAAACCTTGGATGCGCAACGCCGCCGGTCCGCATCAAGCTGGTGAAGAACCTGCCGATTGCATCAGGTATCGGCGGCGGATCGGCAGATGCCGCTGCAACCCTTCGCGGGCTGTCGCGGCTCTGGAAGCTCGATCTTCCAGAGGCAAAGCTGAAGACGCTGGCCGTTTCACTGGGCGCAGATGTGCCCATGTGTCTTGCCAGCACTCCGCTTGTCGCACGCGGCATAGGAGAGGAGCTGACCCTTCTTCCCGATCTGCCCGCCTTCCCCATTCTTCTTGCCAATCCGCTGGTCGGCGTATCGACGCCGGAGATCTTCCGGGCTTTGACGAAGCGCAATAACCCGCCCCTGCCACCCTTCCCGCTTGAAGGGGCGGATTGGTGGCCCTATCTGCATAATCTGCGCAATGATCTGCAGCCACCGGCTGAAGAGCTGGTACCAGAGATCTCCACCGTGATCACGGCGCTTGAAACAAGTGGCGCGGGCCTGGTTCGAATGTCTGGTTCAGGCGCAACCTGTTTCGCGCTGTATCACTCTCAGGCCGAGGTTGAGGCGGCACTTTCCCGCCTCAAAGAGACCCATCCGACCTGGTATCTGGCCGCAAGCCACACACTGACAGGGAGCCAAGCCTGATGCACCGCATTGATGAGAGCCGACCCTTCATTCCCGTTGGCATCGCGGTTCTAACCGTTTCCGATACAAGGCGGCTGGACAACGACAAATCCGGCGACACGCTGGTTCAAAGGATTGCCGAGGCGGGCCACACGCTCGTCGCACGTGCTATTGTTGCCGATGACCGGGAGCAGATTTTCGAGCAGGTTCGCAACTGGACGCTCTCCGACGAAGTGGATGTGGTCATCACCACCGGCGGCACGGGCTTTACAGGCCGCGATGTGACGCCAGACGCGCTGGAGCCACTGTTCGAGAAGCGCATGGATGGCTTCTCCGAAGTCTTTCACCGCATTTCCTATGACAAGATCGGCACATCCACCATCCAATCCCGCGCCACAGGCGGCGTGGCAAACGCGACCTTCATTTTCGTGCTTCCGGGATCTCCCGGTGCCTGCAAGGATGCATGGGACGGCATTCTGAAATGGCAGCTCGATTACCGCCATATGCCCTGCAATTTCGTTGAAATCATGCCGCGCCTGAATGAACATCTGAAGCGCAACAGCGGATAAGACGGTTCAGGCGCGTGAAGCCGCCCAGCTTGGCACCATTTCCGAGGCAAGCCGAAACGGTTTCAATCCGGCCGCCAGATCGGTGAGCCCCGCAGCCGGTTTTGCTTTCGAGAGTGCCAGCGACGCCGGCAGAACCAGACCCATTTCCAGGGGACCACGCCGGTGCAGGAACCGCGCCAGCAATGGCCTTCGATAATTGCGGGAAAGCGAGAAACGGATTGGCTGGCGGCTATGGGCCATATGCTCCGCCAATTCGTCGATCCAGCCCATCTGCGGCCGTGCTCCCGGCTCTATCAGTAGCACCCATTCCCCGCGAAGGGTTTTGAGCACATCCGGCAAGTCCCAGTCCTGCAGGAAACGGCAGCCTGCCGCATCGGCAACGCGGGCGCTGCCGTCTTTCGAACCCTTATCGAGAATGACGACATCACTCACGAGGCCTTCAACGGCACCCGCCACCAGCACAGACAAGGTCTGCGCCAGTTCAGACTCCTGATCTCGACATTCCATCAGCACTGTCAGCATAGATGACCTTTAGCCGATTGCATGACGGATTGCCATCATCAGGCTACGCCAAATTTGTTCTTGCAATGTTCTCTTTTGCGCGTTAGGTTCAACGCATCGCTCGGCAGTGGCCGCAGGCGTCAGGAGTTTTCCAATGAACGAGTTGTCGCAGTTGCGGCAGGTTGCATTTGCGCCTGCCCATGGGGCAGATATTGCCGATGCTCTGGTTCAGTCTTCCGGCCTCAGGGTGGAGGAAGAACGTCGCCGTGGCCGTGGCGCAGGTCTCAATCCAAGCGGCCGTTTTGAGGAAAAGCGCCGCGAAAGCTTCGACGATGGCTGGCAGAGCCTGGAAGAGCTGGAACCGTTCAAGACGACGGTGCAGATCGAAAAACCGAAGACTGCCATCACGCGCAACGATTCTCCCGACATTCCCTTTGACCGTTCGGTCAACCCCTATCGTGGCTGCGAACATGGCTGCATCTATTGCTTCGCCAGACCGACACATAGCTATATGGGGCTTTCCGCCGGGCTGGATTTCGAGGCCAAGCTTTTTGCAAAACCGGACGCACCACGCCTTCTGGAACGCGAATTGAGCAAGCCCGACTACAAGGTCAAGCCGATTGCCATTGGCACCAATACCGACCCATACCAGCCCATCGAAAAGGAATGGCGCATCATGCGCCAGCTTCTGGAAGTGCTGAGCAAAGCCAATCATCCGGTCATGATTGTCACCAAATCGGCCATGGTTACACGCGATATCGACATCCTGTCCGATATGGCGGCGAAGGGGCTGGCGAAAGTGGCAATTTCCGTGACGACGCTGGATCGCAAACTGGCTCGCACCATGGAGCCGCGCTGCTCCACCCCGGAAAAACGGCTCGATGCCATCCGCCAGCTAAGCGATGCAGGCATTCCAACGGCGACCCTTGTTTCGCCGCTGATACCAGCCCTCAACGATCATGAGTTGGAGCGCATTCTGGAGGCCGCCAAGGCCGCTGGTGCATCGGTGGCAGGCTATATCCTGCTGCGACTTCCCTTGGAGGTCAGCCCCCTCTTTCGCGACTGGTTGTTGCGCCACTACCCGGAGCGCTACCGGCATGTGATGTCGCTCATCAAATCCATGCGCGGAGGAAAGGATTACGACGCTGAATTCGGAAAGCGCATGAAGGGAGAAGGCCCCTATGCCTGGCAAATTTCCCGCCGCTTCGAAATGGCAACGAAACGCCTTGGTCTCGGTCGACGTGGCGTGGCCCTGCGGGATGATCTGTTCATTCGCCCGGATGGCGGCGGCATTCAGCTATCGCTGCTATAGCTAAGCGGAGCGGATGCGCTGCTCGTTCTCAAAGCTCATGAAAGTGAAAGGCAATATGGAGCCGCGAGGGATAGCGGTTTGCTGCATGATCTTCTGAAACACCTGACGTTCTGAATCAAACCAAGGGCTTGCGCGGCTTCCCTGAAACTTTGGCGCAAATGCTCTTCACAGGTCAGATGAAGGTGTGAATCTTAAAGTTTCAGTTCCAGCCGCCGCAGCTGGTTCGCCCCGTATGCCTGATCCCCTCAGGCAGGAAGCCGCACCGCCTGAATTGGCTTCCACGGGGCTTGCAGGAGATCGGGTGTGCGTGCGAGTGAAGCCGCATGTCACGTGTCACGCCACCCGATTCTCCCGCCCTTTTTGAACTGGCGGCTCCGCAACCCGATTTCAGTCTGGAAACGGCTGCACGCCGGGCTGGCTTCTGGCCCGTTGCTGGCACCGATGAGGCCGGTCGTGGCCCGCTTGCAGGGCCTGTGGTGGCGGCCGCCGTGATCCTCGATCCCGATCATATTCCTGCCGGACTGAATGATTCAAAGCAGTTGACGCTCAAGCAGCGCGAGCGCTTGTTCGAGGAAATCCTTGATACCGCTCATGTTTCCATAGCCTCATCCGGCCCCCGCAGCATTGATGAGCAGAACATTCTGCGCGCCAGCCTGGATGCCATGCGACGGGCAGTCGCCGGTCTACCCATCAGAGCGGATTATCTTCTCGTCGATGGGCGCGATGTGCCACCTGCGCTGGATTGTGAAGCCAAGGCTATCATTCAGGGCGATGCCCGCAGCCTCTCAATTGCCGCAGCCTCCGTCATTGCCAAGGTAACCCGCGACCGGATGATGGGGCGCGCCGATGCACTCTTCGGAAACTACGGCTTTGCAAAACATTCCGGCTATGGCACTGCACATCACCGGCGCGCTATCGAGGAACACGGCCCCTGCCCGCTCCATCGCATGAGCTTCCGCCCCCTGCGCAAGGACTAACCCAAGGTAGACTATTAGCCGCACATGGCTTCACGCGGTCTGGGAAAAGTCGTGTCCAGAAAACGGCACCATGCACGCTTGCGTCTTTGGCTATGTGCGGAGGTGCAATACATAGACGCCCAATCCAGAACGCAGAAAAGGCCGGGTTTCCCCAGCCTTTTCATAAACATTGTAACAGGATCAGAAGGATCAGTTCAAACGAGCCTTAACCTGACCGACCGACTGGGCGAACAAAGCCTGCTGTGTTGAACTATCTGCCTTGGAGGCGATGATCTTCTCAGCAGCTGCAATTGCCAGATCAACTGCTGCGGCACGCACGGCGCCAATGGCATCCGCTTCTGCCTGACGAATCTTCTGTTCGGACAGCGCATTGCGGCGGGCCACGAACTCCTCCGTCTTCTGACGCGCTTCTTCGGTCAGGGCAGCAGCTTCACGCTCTGCAGAAGCAATGATGTTTGCAGCATCGGCTTCCGCTTCCTGGCGCTTCTTCGCGTATTCTGCCACCAGAGCCTGAGCTTCTTCGCGCAGGCGCTTGGCCTGCTCCAGCTCGTCACGGATGTTGTCGGCGCGCTTGTCCAGAGCGCTAGCCATCATGCCGGGGACCTTGAGGTAGGCCAGAAGCACGAAGAACAGGATGAGTGCAACAAGTGCAAAGAATGATGCGTCCAATGCCATGGTGCTCAAGCCTCTACTTTGGCAGCGGAAACCGCAGCCCGGATGTCGTCGGCAGATGCCTTGGCGCCGATCAGCTGATCGACGATGGCTGTCGTAGCCTCTTCGGCGATAGCGCCGACCTCGGCAAACGCCTGCGCCTTGATGTCGCCAATGCGTGCTTCAGCAGCAGCAATCTTGGCAACCAGCTCAGCTTCGATCGCGGCACGATCAGCGGCTGCCTTGGCCTTGGCGGCTTCACGTGCGCTTTCAGCGATTGCGCTGCCCTTTGCGCGGGCATCCGCAAGTTCTTTTTCGTAGGTCTCGACAGCGGCGTCAGCTTCAGCCTTCAGGCGCGACGCTTCATCAAGATCCTGCGCGATGCGGTCATGGCGGTGTTCGAGGATACCGCCGAGACGCGGTACGATCACCTTCTGCATGACCCAGTAGAATGCAGCAAAAGTGATGACGAGCCACAGGACCTGCGACGCATAGTTCGAGCTATCGAAGGGCGGAAACACGCCAGTGGCATGATCACCGTGCGCCACACCGGTTTCAGTATGGACTTCGCCAGCCGGTTGAACGCCAACTGCTGCATTCGTATCGCCATTGGCCGGCGCGCCTTGCGCGAATGCCGGTGTCACGAACATCATCACCTCCAGGGGTATTCAAATACGAAGAATCACGGCGCGCTGTATTTCGAGCGGCCGTGATCCAAACTCCAGGCCGATATTAGACGGCGAACAGGAGAAGAAGAGCAACGAGCAGCGAGAAGATGCCCAGAGCTTCCGTAACGGCGAAGCCGAATACCAGACGGCCGAACTGGCTGTCAGCGGCAGACGGGTTGCGCAGAGCGCCGGTGAGGTAATCACCGAAAATGCGGCCGAGTGCGAGGGACGTACCAGCCATGCCGAGGCATGCGAGACCCGCGCCGATGAACTTTGCTGCTTCCGCTTCCATATGGATACTCCTTCGAAATGGTTGTTGCGGCTAGTAAGGGCCCGGCATGCCGGGACCCGCGACTATATTCTCAGTGACCACCATGCACGGCGTCGTTCAGGTACATGCAAGTCAGTACCGCGAAGACATATGCCTGCAAGAAAGCAACGAGAAATTCGAGAGCAGTCATGGCGACTGTCATCAAGAGCGGCAGAACCGCGCCGCCAACACCGAGTGCACCGAGCGCACTCATGGAAGCAACGAAGCCTGCGAAAACCTTCAGCGTGATGTGACCGGCAAGCATGTTGGCGAAGAGACGCACAGACAGACTGATCGGGCGCGACAGGAAGGAGATGATCTCGATGGAAGACACCAGCGGCAGCAGCACCTTGGGCACGCCAGACGGCGCAAACACACTGAGGAAATGCAGGCCATGCTTATAGAAACCGTAGATCACCACCGTCAGAATGACAAACAATGCCAATACGAAGGTGACGATGATCTGGCTGGTAACCGTGAAGAAATACGGGAACATGCCGAGCAGGTTCGCGGTCAGCACGAACATGAACAGCGAGAAAACCATGGGGAAGAACTTCATGCCCTGGTTGCCGGCGCCTTCGCGCAGCATCGAGGCGATGAATTCATAGGACATCTCCGCCACCGACTGCATGCGTGTGGGGATGAGCCCGCGGCTGGACGTGGCCAGATACAGGAAGCCCGCCGCACTGGCGACTGTCGCAACCATGAACAGCGAAGCGTTGGTGAACGAGAAGTCGATGCCACCGATTTCGATCGGGACGATCTTGAAGACCTGGAACTGATGCGTCGGATCGTTGGCCACCGCTTTACCTTCTCTCTTCCTTGCACCCGCCGCAATCGGCAGATTACCTCATCACGTCGTTTCAGCTGCCGCCCTTGTGGTCACCGTCCCCGAAGGATCCCGGCTGGGCAACCATACCCAGGGCACGCAGCACATTCAGCACACCGGCGCAAAAACCAAGCAGGAGTAGAACGATCATCCCCCAAGGCCCCGTACCGGCAAAACGGTCGAGCAGATAGCCAAGCAAACCGCCCACAGCGATGGCCGCAATAAACTCAGAGGAAATTTTCAACCCGAGAGCCATTCCCTTACGGCTTTCCTCGGATTGCTTTTCCTTTGCGGTTTCCACTGCCTCGCTGCGCTCTCTTGCCGCCAGTTTTGCGGAAAGAGCCTCGCGTCGTTGCTCCAGACTATCATCCCTGTTGTCCGTCATGCGCCTCTCCCTGGCTTCAGCAGGCTGCATTTGCAGCCTCAAGCCTCTCTCGAAGCCTTGGGAAATAGCGCCTTCCGGCCCGTTTTGAAGTCGGGCGCAACATAGTTTTGCGCGCCCCCATAGTCAAGGCGTTAACCGAGGCTCATCCAGAACAAAATCATCACGTGAAATCAATTATTTAGGGGAGACGTATATGCTTTATGCCCCCGCGACGACGGAATCACCCGCCGTCAGCTCCAGCCGCCGCCATAGGTGCGGTAAAAGACGTGCAGCCCTATGCGGCCTACCTTTTTCATGGTGCGGGCCCAGTTTGGCCGCACATAAACCGCATGATAATGGGTTGAAGAGCCTACTTCCTTGAGCCAGATCCTGCCCGCAGTCGTTGCCAGGGCAACCTCGCGCGCCAGTTTCCAATGCTGCTCGGAGCGTATTCTGTCCTTGATATTGTCACAGGCAAAAGAGAACTGGCAGCGGTTGCGCCAATCTTCATTCTGGTAAACCACACCACAAATTGTCTTGGGATAAGCCGGATTGCGCACGCGGTTGAGGATAACCTGAGCGACGGCGGCCTGTCCGCGCACCGATTCGCCACGCGCCTCGAAGTAAATTCCAGATGCCAGGCATTGCTGTTCTTCCGGCGTAAACACACCAGCTGGCAGCGGCGTTGCCGCCCAGGCATGATCGTCCGGCCCGATGCTGGGGACGAAGCGGCCATTATCCTTCTTTTCCGTCAGAATGGCATCGAAGGGCGACTGACGGGCAAAATCGGGCTTGGCCGGCGCAAAGGCGGTAGCCAGAACATCACCCTTGTCATTGTTCATCAGGCTCGCCACCATGGGCGAGACAGCCGTCTGCGGCTTCTTTTCCTCCTCACGACGGAAATAGAAAGCAGCAAGCTTCACTTCTTCGGCTGCCTTGGGGGGCTTTACGAAAGCGACATGATCGGCGTTGCGGGCCACCGGGGCCAAAAGTGAGCTGCTGCGCTGAAGCACGGATCCGGCGCTGAAGGCGCGCGGCGGCAGCATAGGCTCTACAGCAACCACCCGCCCCTTCTTGCCGGAACGATTAACACGCTCTTCATCCGGCACGGTCTGGTCATTCTTGGAACCCGCCGTAAAGGCAATCTTGCGCCCATCGGGCAAGGATAGGCCCGCATCGGCAACCAGCCTCTGCTCTTCGGCCGGAAAGGCAAGCTCTGCGGTGTGCAAAGAGCCTGCGGGCGAATTGGTCAGCACCATCCGCCATTGGGCGCTTCCACGATCGAAACCGGTGAACAGATCGGTCAGATCGCCGTGACCGGGAAGAGAGGGAAAAACAAGCCAGGCCACCAGCCCGAGACATGCGGGCGAGGTCCAGCGGTCGCGCAGGGAAAGCCGCCCTGTTCTTCTTACTTTACGCAGATCCACACGCAAAACCGCATACTCCAACGCGTCAACTCTTCAGCGAGGAGAATCTAATATTAACCTAAATGGAGGGTTAACGCGCAGGGACTCACGCCCGCCTTCACGCGAGCGTGAGGGATCTCCTCGTCAAATAATGACGTGCGAACCGAGTTCCACCACGCGATTGGCGGGCAGATGGAAGTAATCCGACGGATCGGTGGAGGTGTTGGCCAGCGCGATGAAGAGGCGATCCTGCCACATGGGCATGCCTGATTCGGCATCCGGCACCAGCTTGCGACGCCCGAGATAGAAAGAGGTCGACATGATATCGAACTTGATGCCGCATTTGCGCAGATAGCCCAGTGCCTGTGAGACATTGTGCGACTGCATGAAGCCGTAGCGCAGCTCGATCAAGGTGAAGCGATCGTTCAGCTTTTCGACGGAGAAACTGTTTTCCTGCGCCACACGCGGCTTGTTGACCGTGCGGATCGTCAAGATCACATTCTTTTCATGCAGAACATGATTGTGCTTCAAATTGTGCATCAGGGCGGCAGGCGCCGATTCCGGATCGCTGGTCAGGAAGATCGCGGTTCCCGGAACATTGACCGGCGCATGCGCGCTCTTGTTTTCGATCGATTTTTCGATCGAGGTGGCAAAGCTGGTCAATGGCACATCGATACGCTTGGTCTTTTCCGCAAGAATGAGCGTTCCGCGCTTCCACGTCCACATGATCAGTGTGAAGGCGATGGCCATCAAGACGGGCACATAGCCGCCATCATGGATCTTCAACAGGTTCGCGCCAAGGAAGATCAACTCCAGCACAAGCAGGGGTGCCAGTGCCACAGCTGCCAGAAGACGCGGCCAGTGCCAGCGCGCCCGCACGAATTCAAACGCCATCAGCGTTGTCACCACCATGGCACCGGTGACGGAAATACCATAGGCCGTGGCCAGCGCATCGGAGCTTTCAAAGCCCAGCACAAGCGCCAGAACACCCACCAAAAGGATGATGTTCACGGCAGGCAGGAAGATCTGCCCCGTATTGGTTTCCGATGTGAAAAGGATCTGCATGCGCGGCAGATAGCCAAGGTGAATTGCCTGACGCACCAGTGAGAAGCCCCCGGTGATGACTGCCTGGCTGGCAATGATGGTGGCAGCCGTCGCCAGAAGCACCATGGGCAGAAGCGCCCAGGAGGGGAACATCAGATAGAAGGGGTTTTCCATGGTTTCGGGATGCTTCATCACCAAAGCCCCCTGCCCCAGATAATTCAGTGTGAGCGCCGGGAAGACCAGCAGGAACCAGGCCCACTGAATGGGGCGGCGTCCGAAATGGCCGAGATCCGCATAAAGAGCTTCCGCCCCCGTGACCGTCAGGAACACCGCTCCGAGCACCACGATACCGACAAATTGCTCGTGAATGAGGAAGGTCACCGCATAGATCGGGTTGAAGGCCCAGAGGATCGAAATATCATCGGTGATATGCAGAACGCCGCCGGCACCCATGGCGATGAACCAGACCGCCGTGATGGGGCCGAAATAACGGGAAACCTTGGCTGTTCCCTGTGACTGGATGGCGAAGAGCGCAATCAGGATGACCACCGAGATCGGCAGCACCCACTCATCGAAAGCGGGGGTGACGAGTTTCAGGCCCTCCACCGCAGACATGACCGAAAGGGCTGGCGTGATCATGGCATCGCCCAGAAACAGCGCTGCTCCGATGAGCCCGAGAAAGATCAGGATCGTCTTGCTGCCGCCTGCGGTCTTGATCAACATGGCCAGCAGGGACAGCGTGCCGCCCTCACCGTCGTTATCCGCTCTCAGCAGAAACAGCACATATTTGATGGTGACGATGATGGTCAGCGTCCAGATCATCAGCGAGATGATGCCGATGATCTCCATCTGCGTCACGCCATCGGCGGACACCGGGCGCAGCGCCTCGCGAAAGGCATAAAGCGGACTTGTGCCAATATCGCCATAGACGACGCCGATCGAGCCGATCGTCAGCCCCACAAAGTGTCTGAGGCTGTTCGGGTCTTGAGTCTGTGCATCAGAAGCATGAGCCATCGGGTGATCTGGCGTCAAAGCCAGCCTTTCCAACGAAAGAAAAAGAAGGGGACTACGGCTGAAACAAGCATGGCGACAAGCGCCAGCGGATAGCCATGACTCCAGTTGAGTTCCGGCATGAACTGGAAATTCATGCCGTAAATGGATGCCACGAGGGTGGGCGGCAGAAAGACCACCGAGGCAATGGAGAAGATCTTGATGATTGCATTCTGCTCAACATTGATCAGGCCCAATGAAGCATCCAGAAGGAAAGAAATATTGCCCGCCACAAAACCCGCATGCTCCGAAAGCGTGGTCACGTCCCGTCCCACAGTCGCGCACAGATTGCGCACATTCTCGTCGCTCTGAATAGCGGGGGTGTTCAAAAGAAATGTGATTAGTCGCGAGAGCGAGCCCAGGCTGTCGCGCACTTTGCCCACCAAACGATGGGATTCGGCGATTTCAGCCAGCTTACCTTCGAGAAATTTGGGTGGTCGCCGTGTTTCCCTGTCGCGGAAGATATCGCTCGAAAGCCGGTCAAGGCGGGCTATGGCCGTCTCGAGAATTTCTGCGGTCCTGTCGGCAATGGTCTCAAGCAGATGGGCCAGCAGCGTCGGGCCGTTGCACGCATCCTCCGGCACGCGCCCCAAGGCCGCGATGAACAGGTTGAAGGACTTCGGATCAGCATAGCGCACGGTGACCAGACGATCGCCGGACAGAATGAAGCCGACATCGGTCAGCTGCGGATCGTGCGAGTCAGCCCGCCAGACAAGCGAGGCGGTCATATAGATCGCACCCTGCTCCAGATAGAGCCGGCTGGAAGGCTCAATGTCCTTCAATTCGTCGCGGGTTGGAATGTCAACGCCCAGCAATTGCTCGACATGGCTTTCCTCTTTCGGCCCGGGGCCGATCAGGTCAAGCCAGACGATGCCTTCGGGAAAGGCAGCCAGCGGCTCTTCCGGCGAGAGCCTCATCGTCGAGCCATCGGACAGGTAGGCGTTGATCAAGCAGCAACTCCGTGCCGGAAACACGCGGCACATGTTAACCCGGACCAGCTTTTTTTCGTTCCCTCAGGTGAGGAGCTGGCCCAAACGAAGGCGGCGTATAAGACTAGCCCCCTTCGATTGCAAGCAAAACGAGTCGCATTACCGCCTTTACTCGAATAGGATTGCCGGAGCCTGGCGCTGTTTGCTTCCGGTAAACTGCTCCCAAACGCGCTTTGCAATGTCGCGATAGATCAGGGCCGAAGGGCCTTGCGGATCGGAAACCACGACGGGTGTTCCGGCATCGGATTTCTCGCGGATATCCATAGTCAGCGGCACTTCGCCGAGGAATGGCACGCCAATCCGCTCAGCCTCGGCGCGGGCACCGCCATGGCCGAATATATCGTAGCGCGCGCCAGTATCGGGAGCGAGGAAGTAGCTCATGTTCTCGACAATGCCGAGAAGCGGAACTTCCACCTTCCTGAACATGGCAATGCCCTTGCGCGCATCGATCAGGGCCAGATCCTGCGGCGTGGAAATGATGACCGCACCAGCCAGCGGCACCTGTTGCGCCATGGTCAGTTGCGCATCGCCCGTACCGGGGGGCATGTCGACAATCAGTACATCCAGCTCACCCCAGGCCACGTCCCGCAGCATCTGAAGAATGGCGGACTGAACCATGGGGCCACGCCAGATCATGGCGGCATCCTCTTCCACAAGGAAGCCCATGGACATGGCCTTGAGGCCATAATTTTCCATCGGCACGATGATCCGGTTCTCGATCTGTTGCGGGCGGCCGGAAATCTTCAGAAGCTTCGGCACCGACGGGCCGTAAATATCCGCATCCAGGATGCCGACCCGCAGGCCGTTGGCCAGCATTCCAAGCGCAAGATTGACGGCGGTCGTGGATTTGCCAACTCCACCTTTGCCCGAGGCCACAGCGATGATGGCACCGACGCCGGGGACACCCGCCTTTTGGGGACGCACAGCACCGGCTTGTGGACCTGGCGCATGGGAATGACCATGCGCGTGTCCATGGGCATGAGAATGGCCGTGGCCGACAGCGGCGGGCTTTGCCGTCGGCGCACCGGCCTTGCGATCCGCCGTCAGCGTGACCAAGGCACTCTTTACGCCGGGTATTGCAGTAACCGATCGTTCGGCCGCCATGCGAAGGGGCTCCAACTCCTTGGCCCGTTCTGCCGGAACGGAAATGGAGAAATAGACCTTACCGTCGGCGATAAAAACATCCGACACCATGTTCCGGGATACGATATCACCTTCCAGGTCCGGGCCGCGCACCTTTCGCAAAGCCTCGATAACCGTATCCTTCGTTACTTCGGACATGCCTGCTCCTGCTGACTGCCCATCATCTGGTGAGGGCGTGGAAATAGTATTGGAGAGACATATAGGTTCGCTGGCGCAACGGTGGCAACCCGCTATCGCAGGATAGACCTCTTGTGCGGCAATCGGCGGTAGGACGTCCGGACGAGAAACGCCGCCGCCCGGCTGCTGCGCTTTGGCAACGCGCATGCCAGACGACGGCTTTTTCTTCTCCGCGCATCTTCGTGCGCTTTTCAGTCCCCTCTGGACCAATGACTGACATGCACAGGGCATGCCAGTTCGAGAGAAAGGGAAACTTTTTTCGAGACGCGCCGTGTTTTCCGCTTTGGCAAACGGCTGAGGCAACGACCTTATTCTTTCCTTTGCCTATCGCTCACCCGATGCAATGCACGGCACGCTTGCGCACTGCCGGTTTTTTGTGCGTCGCAGCCTGCACAAAAAATGTAGCTTAGATGCCTGTATGACGGCATCGTCTATTTGATCAATCCGAGGCGCAAAGCCTTCGCTACCGTCTGCGTGCGGTTGACCGCATCCAGCTTCTTGGTGGCCCGGTTGAGGTAATGATTGACGGTGTGCTCCGAAAGCTGCAGGATTTCAGCAATTTCGGCGCTTGTCTTTCCGGCCGCCGTCCAGATCAGGCAGGAAATTTCCCGCTCCACCAGATCGCCGCCCGTTTTTTCATCCCGCTGGCGAATGCCTGCAAGGCGCTGGAAGATATGGATGGAGAGAAAGGAAAGCTCCATCATCTCCGTGAGCGTGAACTCGGCCTTGTCACCGGAGAAGGAAACGCAGCCCCTTCGGCCTGAGTCGTCATGGACAGGAAAGATTGCGCTATTCGTCAGACCAAACCGTTCAAACAGGCGCTTGGATGTGTCGTCTCCCCGCTCCGCCGCGATTTGGTCCATGGAGAATGTGAAGGGGATGGTGGTGTCCCTCAGCTTGCGCACAAGAGGGCTGGTGTGGAGCAGTTGCGCCTTGTCGAAGAGGGTCAAAAGCTCGCTCGGCCAGTTTGTGATAATCGTCTTGCCGGACAACTCCAACGTTGCAGGATCCGGAAGCTGCGCGATCAGGAAGGCGCGGTTGCCATAGCCCTCCGCCAGTCTGCGCATGAAACGGAAAATGTCGAACTGTGTTTCCAGTGCGGCCAGTTCATCAAGCCAGCGAGCAATCGGGGTTTCGGCTAACTGCCGCTGATCTATGTCCATGATTTTATCTGCGAATCCTAAAGCTTGGTCAGCTGATACGACCGACGAAGCGGCGCTGCCGGATGCACGCTTACCGCAGGATGCCTATTGGCGCTATTGCAACTTTTCGCAACTGAACGGTAAATCGACAGGAATTATCGAGTGAAAAAGGACGGATTCTGCGACAGATTAACGACTCGGGCCAAGCCCGGACAGAATATCGGCGACAATGTCTTGCGCAGCCTCTTTGACAGCCGGAGCCCAAAGGCTCAACTGTTCCAGATCGGTACGGAACGCTGGTGCGGTTACTGATATACCCCCTAGAAAGTCCTGATCCGGCACATGAATGGGCGCGGCAACGCAGCGAATCCCAACTTGGTGTTCTTCCAGATCAAAGGCGCAACCCTCTTGTTTTGCAGCCTCCAGCTGGCGCTTGAGCGAGGATTTGTCGACCAGCGTGTGCGGTGTGAATTTATTAATCATCAATTGATCTAGGCGCGAATGCAGCTCACTTTCCGAGAGGCAGGACAGCGCTGCCTTGCCGATTCCCGTGCAGTAGACAGGAGAGGTATTGCCCACCTGCGAATGCATGCGCACGGCCTGCTTGCTCTCCAGCTTGTCGAGATAAATGATCTCCGTGCCGCGCAGCATGCCAAGATGGACGGTTTCGCCCGTGGCCTCATGCAGCGCCAGCATGTGCCGTTCCGCAAGCTGACGAACCGAACTTCTTGCCCATGCGCGCGATGCAAAGGCCAGAAGGCGCAAGCCCGGCGAAAACGCTCCGTCCTTGTTCTGATCGAGCAGACCTTCCGCCAGAAGGTGGCGCAATTGCCGATGAAGGCTGCCGCGTGGCTGTCCGGTCATTTTCAGAAGATCGGTGAAGCGCACAGGCTCATCGCAGCGTGAAACGAGATCAATAAGCTGAACCGCCTTGCCGAGCGTTCCCGTATCCTGCTTTTCCTGAGCCATGCGCGGCATCCCAACTTGACAATGAGCCCAGGTTAGATCTTGTATTCCGAATAGTCAAACTTAGTTCCGAATAATGGAACTGCTGCGGAGGGCGCGATGAGCGGGGCAAGGCATCCAGATCTGGCGGGGCGCGGCGTCCTCATCACCGGCGGCGGGTCCGGCATCGGTGCGGCTCTCACGGAGGCCTTTGCCGCCCAGGGCGCGAAGGTGGCATTCATCGATATTGCGGAAGATCCATCCCTTGCTTTGGCCGAGCGGCTTTCCCGCACTCACGGCCAGACTGTTCATTACATCAAGGCGGACCTGCGCGATGTGGCGGCAATCCGCAATGCGGTTGAAGAGGCGGCGGCAAAGCTTGGGCAGCTTGGCATCCTCATCAACAATGCAGCGCTCGATGACCGTCACGACCTTCTGGAGATGACAGAGGAATACTGGGACAAGAACCAGGCCATCAATGTGCGCCACATGGCCTTTGCGGCGCAGGCGGCGGCCCCTCATCTGATTGCGGATGGTCAAGGGGCCATTGTGAACATGTCGTCCATCGCCTTCCTGTTGAACATGGGGGCCATGCCCGCCTATGAAACGGCGAAGGCGGGTGTGCTGGGGCTGACGAAAAGCCTGGCGGGACGGCTTGGGCCGCAAGGCGTCCGGGTCAATGCCATTTTGCCCGGCATGATCGTGACCGACCGGCAGTTGAAGCTGTGGCTGACAGACGAGAGCATGGCGGCGATGCGTGAGCGTCAATGCCTGAAACGCAACCTTTTACCGGCTGATCTGGTGGGGCCGTGCCTGTTTCTGGCATCCTGCGCATCCGGCGCAATGACGGCGCAATGGATCACCGTCGACGGAGGAGTTTTGTAATGAGTGAAGCCGCCTATGTGGCCGTGGATTGGGGAACATCGAGCTTTCGGCTGTGGCTGATGGACCGGCAGGATCAGGTTCTGGCCGAGAGACGGAGCGGCGAAGGCATGACCAGCGCCAGCCAGACCGGCTTTTCCACTGTTCTAAATATGCATTTGCAGGCGGTTCAGGCAGGCCACTCTCTTCCCGTCATCATCTGCGGCATGGCAGGCGCTCGTCAGGGCTGGGTGGAGGCTGGCTATGTGGATGTGCCCGCCCCCCTTTCCTCTGTGCTCAAGGGGGCGGTGCCCGTCAACGGCGAAAGCCGCGACATTCGCATTCTTCCTGGCATTGCCCAGCGCAGCGAAGACATGCCGGATGTCATGCGCGGTGAAGAGACCCAATTGCTCGGCTCATCGCAGCAGGGCGGATCGAGGCTCGTCTGCATGCCCGGAACCCATTCCAAATGGGTGAGCGTGGCGGGTGAAACGGTGAAAGGCTTCTCCTCCTTCATGACCGGCGAGGTGTTCGAAGCCCTTTCCAAGCACACGATCCTGAAGCACGCCATGGCCGAGGCGCAAAGCTTTGACGGCCATCATCCGGCTTTCGTCGCCGCGTTGCAAGCCGCCCATGCCCGGCCCGCCATGTTCACCAATCTCATCTTCACCTGCCGTTCCGGCCAATTGCTGCATGGGCTTGATGCGACCGCCGCTGCAGCGCGCCTCTCCGGCATTCTGATTGGTACAGAAATGGCAGGCGGACTTTCCATCGCCGACCGGAACACGAAGATCCAGCTCGTGGCATCCGGCAAGTTGCAGGCGCTTTATGAAGCTGCCTTCGCGGCACTCGATCTCGACTTTTCAACCGTCGATGCCGATCTTGCCGTGAGAAAGGGGCTGGCCGCCGCCGCCCATTCCTTGTTTTCCGTAGCCCACAATTGAAAGGACCAGCGCCATGAGCCGCATTCCCTTCCCCGACATGAAGCGCCCGCTGGTTGCCATTCTGCGCGGGCTGAAGCCTGAAGAAACGCAAGCCGTTGTTGGCGGCCTGATCGAAACCGGCTTTACCGCCATCGAGATCCCGCTGAATTCGCCCGACCCCTTCCGCTCCATCGAAATGGCGGCCAGACTGGCACCGACCGATTGCCTGATTGGTGCTGGCACCGTGCTGACGGTTGAGGATGTGCGATCGCTGGACGCTGCGGGCGGCAAATTGATGGTCTCTCCCAATGTGGAACCGGAGGTCATTTCCACGGCGGCGGCCAAGGGCATGGTAACGCTTCCCGGCTGCTTTACCGCAACGGAAGCACTGGCTGCTGCACGCGCAGGTGCGACCGGCCTGAAGTTCTTCCCCGCCAGCGTTCTCGGCCCATCGGGCATCAACGCCATCCGCGCGGTTTTGCCGAAGGACCTGCTGATTGCCGCTGTGGGCGGGGTCTCAGATGCGAATTTTGCGGAATATGTCAAAGGCGGCATTACGGCTTTCGGCCTGGGGTCCAGCCTCTATCGTCCGGGCATGAGTGCCGCAGAGGTTATTCAGAAGGCACGTATCACCATCGAAGCCTATGATCGCGCCATGGGAGAAGCCGCATGACTGAGCTGCATGATTTTCAGGGCAGGATCCTGTCCGACGCCGCATGCGAACTGGGCGAAGGCCCGACCTTCGATCCGCATACGGGCACGCTTTACTGGTTCAACATTCTGGGCCAGGAACTGCATGAACTGCACCTCGCCACGGGGGCGAAGAAGGTTCACGCCCTGCCCTGCAAGGCAAGCGTTCTGTCGCGCATCGATGACGAACGGCAGCTTCTGGCAACCGAACAGGGCCTGATGATCCGCAACCGCATCTCAGGCAAGCTGGAGCGTTATCTGGAACTGGAACCGCCGCATATGGGCAATCGCTCCAATGATGGACGCGTTCACCAGAGCGGCGCGCTGTGGATTGGCACCATGGGACTAAAGGCCCAGGATGGCGCGGGCTCGATCTATCATGTGGCGAAAGGCAATATCACGCGCCTGTTTACCGGGATCAGCATTCCAAACTGCATCTGCTTCTCGCCAGACGGCTCGATTGCCTATTTCACCGATACGCGCGTCAACCGCATCATGCGCGTGTCGCTCGATCCGGCCACCGGCCTGCCGAAGGAAGACCCTTCCGTCTTCATCGACACGAGCGACCGGGGTGGCGGCGCAGATGGCGCAGTCTGTGATCGGGAAGGACATCTCTGGAATGCGCGCTGGGGTGAAGGTGCCATCGACAGATACTCCGCCGGAGGACGTTATCTGGCCCGCTACAAGCTCCCGACGGCTCGCACCTCCTGCCCAGCCTTTTTTGGCGAGAAGGCCGAACGCATGTTTGTGACGACGGCATTCGAGGGCGCAAGCGCACAGGAAATGGCCGAAGACAGGCAGGCAGGCTTTACCTTTGAGCTTGGCATAGAGGTTCAGGGACGTTTCGAACCCGATTACACACTTTGAAGCACACGTTGCAAAAGATCGCGCAAACCGTTGAAAGGCAAAAATGTTCCGGCATTTTTGCCTCTTTTTTTCGCAAACATCTTCGGAACTTACCTCCTGCGGGCGCATTTCCCTCTCGAACCGGCGCGGAGATAGACAACAAAGCAGCCGCGCTTTCGCTGAAACACCCAAGGAAGGTAGATTCGAGATGAAAAAGACCCTTAGCACCATGGCAGCAGCCGCCGTACTGATGGCCTCTACCGCAATTGCGCCGGCGTTCGCACAGTCCAATTCTGCAACTCCCGCAACGCCGAATACGCAGACGGACACTGGTGCAATGCCGAAGGCAGGTGCCCCGGCTGGTGGCGCGATGACGAATGACAGCGCAGCCTCCGGCACCAATGCCATGCCGAACAACACGGCAGCCGCTTCCGGTGAATACCTGACGCAGCAAAGCGAAACGCAGATCAGCGCCAATGACTACATCGGCAAGCCGATCTACAATTCCGAAAACAACAGCATCGGTGATGTGAACGACCTCATCCTGGAACAGAACGGCGGTATCGTCGCAGCCGTTGTTGGCGTCGGCGGCTTCCTCGGCATCGGTGAAAAGGATGTTGCTGTTCCGATGAGCAAGATCACCATGTCACGCGAAGACAATAACAATGTCCGTCTGACCACGACCGAAACGGCTGACAGTTTGAAGGCTGCTCCGGAATTCAAGACGCTGGATGACCAGCAGGCGGAAGCCCGCTCCAACTCCACGGATACGACCACCACATCCTCGACCGGTGGTGCAGCTCCGGCAGGCAACGCCACTACCCCGTCGACGCAGGCCAAGCCGTAATCCACGGCCAGCCGCTGGAACGAGAGACACGTTGCCAATAAACTGGGATGGTGCTTGTGCGCCATCCCTTTTTCGGTTCAGGCTGTTTTCGGTTTCAGGCTGTCTCGCGCTTAAGGTTGAAGCTCTCGCGATAATGGTGCGCCAGATAATCCAGCGTCGCAGCGGCATCGACCGGGCGGCCGTAAAAATAGCCCTGCCCCATGCTGCAACCCAGCGCACGAAGCTTTTCCGCATCGGCCTTTTCTTCAATTCCTTCCGCCACCACCTGCAGATCCAGGCCGTCGCACATGGCGATGATGGCCTTGACGATATGCTCCGAGGCACGATCCGTGGTGATGCGTGAGACAAAAGCACGGTCGATCTTCACCTTGTCGAAGGTGAAATCGCGAAGACGCCCGAGGCTCGACTGTCCCGTACCGAAGTCATCAAGGGAGATGCGCATACCCGCATTGCGAAGCTCGCAGATGATCCGCTCCGCGGTATCAGCGGAGGTCATCACCGCCGTTTCGGTGATTTCAAGCTCCACGCGGCCTGGATCGAGACCAACGCGCGAGAGGGTCGCAAGGATTGTCGGGGCAGTGCCCGGATCCATCAGTTGCGCGGAAGAGAGATTGAAGGAGAGGAAGAGTTCCCGGGGCCAGGACAGTGCCGCCTCCGCCGCCTTGCGCAGCAGCGTCTCCGAAAGAGCATCGATGAAGCCGCGCTCCTCCGCCAGTGGAACGAAAACGGCGGGCGATACGAAACCAAGGTCGGGATCGATCCAGCGCGCCAGGGCCTCGAAGCCCACGGTCGAGCCATCGCGAATGCGCACAATGGGCTGAAAATGCACATCCACCGCATCCGACATGATGGCGTTGCGCAGCGCCTGTTCCAACTGGGTGGAACGCTTCATTTCCTGCGCGATCTCGCGGGAATAGACCGTGACCTGCCCGCGTCCTCGCCGCTTTGAACGGTAAAGCGCCGTTTCTGCACTTTTCATCAGTTCGTCGAATTCTTCCCCGGCAAAGGGATAGATGGCAAAGCCGAAAGATGCCGACAGCCGCACATTACGATCGCCCAGGTCATAGGGCGCCGACAAAACTTCGCGGATCATCAAGCCAATGCGTTCAGCGCTGGTCTTCTCGAAAACAAGCGGAAGCAGGAAGGCGAACTCGTCTCCATCATGGCGTGTCACGACCGCACCATCGGGGATGCACGCCTTTAGGCGATGCGCGACCTGGCAGAGAATCTCGTCCCCGGCTTGGCTACCGAAGAGGTCGTTTATAGGCTTGAAGCCATCGAGATTTGCGATGCCAACGGTGAAGGGAGCAGGATCGTCTGCCCTCTCCTGAACAAGCGTACGCAGCTTTTCGCGCAGCCGATGACGATTGCCCAGGCCCGTCAAAGGGTCGCGATAGGCCATCACCTGCAGTTCGTTTTGCGTAACCTGTGGCAATGTACCCGCCGAATTACCAAACTTGCCCTGTTTTAGGGATTTCGATCACAATGCGGATGAAAGCTTAAAAAACTCTATCGGGAGAAGCCATAAAGATCTCAGTTGACCGCCGGAACGGTCAGAAGCTGGGGCGGCTGCTCGCAAAGAAACTTGCGGAATTTTTCCTCAAGGCTATCAGGGCTGAGCGGCTTCAGCACAACATCATTCATCCCGGCGGCCCAGCAGGCATCCCGGTCTCCTTCAACCGCGGGTGACAAAACGCCGATGATCGGGGTCTTTCCCGGATGCTCCTCGCTCTCACGGATCTTGGAGGCGGCCTCGAAGCCATTGAGCTTCGGCAGGGTAATATCCATGAGCACGATGCGCGGGTTCAGCTCGCGCCACATCCGGACCACTTCCTCGCCATCCCCGGCAATGGCATAGCGATAGCCGAAGCCTTCGAGGATCTGCTGGAAGACGATGCGGTTGACGGCATTGTCTTCCGCCACGAGCACATCGATGCTCTGGCTGGCGGAGGGCTTGTGTTGCGGCGATGCATCCTGCGCGGCTGCATCCGGCCTCGGCTGCGAGAGATGTCGCGCCAGTTTTTGAACAAGCTCGCACCCGAGCTGGAAGCTATCGAAAACCATCACATCGACACCGCTCGCTTCCGCCACATCCAGGCAAGAGAGATCCATCGCATTGTCGATTGCAATCAGGTCTATGCCGATCGTGTTTGCGGCAGCATATTCCAGAATGGCGTGAACTTCGTCGGCGCTGCGTGCGGCCGTGGCGTCCAGTCCCAGCCGCTCCATCTGGCTCAGGCACTCGGCTTCACCTTTGGCGTCCTGCGTGACCAGAAGAACGCGCTTGCCTGCAACCTCGTGCGGCAAAGGCTGTGCGGAAGCAGTCTCCTGCCTTGCCATGGGGCGAAGGTCTGAGTGAATGAAATCCACGCCCTCCAGTCCGTGGAAGATTGCCTCCTGCGGCACTCCGGATTGAAGCAGTTCCGTCACATCCTCCATGGCCGTGACAACCAGATAGCGCCCCGGCTTACCCACCCGGAAAAGATGCGTCACCATGGCTGAACTGCCGCCATCAGGGCGCACGACATGCTCTGCCACCTGGTAGGGTTCCCCGGTCTCCAGCACGCGCCGATCAACCGCGTCTATGCGTTCTGCGACCTCGACGGGCAAAAGATCGCCCAGACGCCGCCCGAGGATTTCTTCCTGCGGGTGATCGAACAGGTCAGCAGAGGCTTTGTTGATGCCGATGACGCTGAGATTGCGATCCTTCACCATGACGGGGAAAGGCAGGTTGTCCAGTATTTCTTCCGTGACCTGCACACGTTCGAGATCCGCCCGCCACTGATCCTCACGCTTGCGATGTTCCGAGACGTCACGGAAGACGCAAATACCGTAGCCGGAAGGCAGCCGGCGCTTCGAAAGGCTCATCCACCGATCAGAGCCCCGGCGTTCGACGCTTTCAACCCGCTCCTTCCAAAGAGAGGCGATCTCCCCGGCAATCCAGTCCTCGCGCGTAACCCGCGGCCCCTCTTTGCGAGAGGTCTTGCTGAAGGAATAGCCCCCTTGATCGTAGATTGCGCCAAAGAGATCCCTCAGACGTGTTCCGGGTGCTGGGGCGATGGCAAGCAGCGGCAGGAAGCTGCGGATCTGCGCACTCGCATAAAGCAGGATATCATTGGAATCGTAGATAAGGATGGCACCGGAGATCGCCTCCGCGACAATATCGAGAAGCGGGATATGATCCAGGCTACCTGTATGCACGCTCTCACTCATCGGCTTCCCCAACGAGTGCGAGAGTTCTCCTTTGAGGAGCCGCCGTTTTGACGGGCGCCGGTCGCATTCCAACCATTCCTTTTCCAGCGTTTCTCTACCTGACGCCGGTTGCCGTTGTTCTTTCGTCCGTGCCACACTATAAAGCGCATCGCGAAGTTTCAGATTCGCTTTGACACTTCAGGTCCCTGTTTTGCCACCAGCCGTAACGCAAAAACGCTTCACATTTCTGCATCACGGGTTTCCTGACCCGGGCAAGCGCGAGGCCGCCGGGTCCGTTCCAAATCAATCCATACCCTCCGGATGTTAAGTTGAGATTAATCTCTAAATCGGGGACAAATCGATTAAATGCTGCCACGTTCAGGCGCCAATCCGGGATCATGACGATATGCCTGTCAAACAACTGCCAGAGACCCTGATCAACCAGATTGCTGCTGGCGAAGTGATCGAGCGCCCTGCCAGCGCCGCCAAGGAATTGATCGAAAATGCCATCGACGCAGGCGCAAGCCGGATTGAAATCGCCACTGCTGGGGGCGGCAAAAGCCTGATCCGCATTACGGACAATGGCAGCGGCATGGATGCCGAGGACTTGAGCCTTGCGGTGCGCCGCCATTGCACGTCCAAGATCGATCAGACGCTGGACGATATCCGCACGCTTGGCTTTCGTGGCGAAGCACTGCCCTCCATCGGCTCCGTGGCAAAGCTTTCCATCGTCAGCCGCCGCGCCGGTTCGGACATGGGTGTCGAGATCACCGTGACTGGCGGACGCCTCGATCCTGTGCGCCCGGCTCCGGCCAATCAGGGAACCGTAGTGGAGGTTCGGGATATTTTCTTTGCCACGCCTGCCCGCCTGAAGTTCCTCAAAACCGAGCGGGCGGAAGCCGGTGCCATTACCGAAGTGGTCAAGCGCATGGCGATTGCGTTTCCGCATATCCGCTTCACGCTGTCCGGTTCCGACCGGTCGACACTGGAATTTCCCGCAACGCCCGGCGATCCGCTGGGCCGCATGGCGCAGGTTCTGGGCAGCGATTTCAAGGACAATGCCATCGAAATCGAGGCGGAGCGCGAGGATGTGGGCCTTAAAGGCTTCGTCGGCGTGCCCACTTTCAACCGTGGCAATTCCGCCCATCAATATGCCTTCGTCAATGGCCGTCCGGTTCAGGACAAGCTGATCCTGTCTGCCATTCGCGGTGCCTATGCGGAAACCATTCCCTCCGGTCGCTATCCGGTTGCTGTCCTTTCGATCACGCTCGATCCGGCGCTGGTGGATGTGAACGTGCACCCGGCGAAGGCCGATGTTCGTTTCCGCGATCCGGGTCTGGTGCGCGGACTGATTGTCGGCGCCATTCGCGAGGCGCTTGCCCGCGAGGGAGACCGCGCCGCAACCACAGGCGCTGACGGCCTTCTCCGCGCCTTCCGCCCAGGCTCCATCGCCCAGCCCGGCTTTATGCGCCAGACCTATAATGCAGGCTGGTCTGCCACGAATTCTCCCTCCCGCCCTTTCACCTTGGCGCAAAGCACGCGCTTTTCCGAACAGCGGCAAAGCAGTTTCGTGACCTTTTCCACCCCCAGTGCGCGTGGTGAAGATGAGGCGACAGCTGCTTTCCCATCCGTTTCGCCAGAGACGGCCTCCACCGCACTGGCTGAACCGCAGCTTCAACACCCGCTGGGTGCGGCACGGGCGCAGGTGCATGAGAATTATATCGTTGCGCAAACGGAAAACGGGCTGGTGATCGTGGATCAGCACGCAGCCCATGAGCGGCTGGTCTTTGAGGCCATGCGCAAGGCGCTGGAAAAAGACAGGCTGACCTCACAGGTGCTGCTGATCCCCGAGATCATCGACCTGCCGGAGGAGGATTGCGACCGGCTGATGATGCATGCCGAGCAATTGGACAGGCTGGGACTTTCCATCGAGCGCTTCGGCCCCGGTGCGATTGCCGTTCGTGAAACGCCTGCCATGCTGGGTGAAGTGGATACCCCGAGCCTGATCCGCGATCTTGCCGATGAAATTGGTGAATGGAATACGGCGGGAGGGCTGAAAAGCCGTCTTGAACATGTGGCCGCCACCATGGCCTGTCACGGCTCCGTTCGCTCCGGTCGCAGACTTCGAACCGATGAGATGAACGCGCTCTTGAGGCAAATGGAAGCCACACCCGGTTCCGGCCAGTGCAATCACGGGCGCCCGACCTATATCGAGTTGAAGCTGACAGACATCGAGCGCCTGTTCGGCCGCAGTTAAAGCATGTCGCGCAAAAGTGTGCAGCGGTTTTGTGATAACGACATGCGTAAAAACAAGAATCTAAAGCAGGTTGCATGAGGCTGATAGGCCGCAACTTGCTTTAGATCTAGCTTGCAGGATCACGCTAGGATAAAAGCATTCCCATGATTTTCGGCAGGAGACGACGCATGAACCGTTTTGAAGGAGGCGGAAGCCGCGAGGCAAAGATCCGCTATCTCGATGGAGATTACCAGATCCTTCAGCCGGGTTCCTTCGTGACCTGCGCCATGACGGGAGAAGCCATCCCCGTGGATGAGCTGCGCTATTGGAGCGTGGCCCGGCAGGAGGCCTATGCAAGCTGCGCTGCCTCTCTGGAGGCAGACAAGCGGGCCGGAATTTTGCCCAACCAGAGCCGCGCCTAAACTCGTTCCAGCAGGCGCTTTCTGCAGTTTTCCAGAGCAAGGTCGATCATTTTCGATGGACCTTGCGGATCGTCGAAGACAAGTTCCACTTCAACCACTTGGCAGCGCGCCAGAAGTTCTTCCGCCACACCGTGATGTCCTGCGAGGCGCGCGGCATCCTTGGCGGTGGTGACGAGGGTAAGTCCCTTTTTGTCCGCATCGCGCATCAGATCGCGCAGTTCATCCTCGGCAAAATAGTGATGGTCAGGAAAATCGCGCTTTTCCACGATCTCGCCGCCGATAGAGGCCACCGTGCGGTAAAACTTTGCCGGATCGGCAATGCCTGCAAAGGCCATCAGCTTGCGGTCCGAGACCTTCGCATTGGCAATCGGCACAAGATTGGCAACGGCAACCGGCTTTCCGGCCCGCGAAGCCTGACGCACCAGAGGATCGGCAGCGGCGCCGTTTCCCACCTTCAGCAGGCAAGACATCTGCCGCATCTGAATGACCAGGGGCGCACGCACAGGACCGGCAGGCACCATATAGCCATTGCCGATGCCACGAACGGAATCCACGACCACCAGCGCAAAATCGAGCGTGAGCCTTGCACTCTGGAAACCGTCATCCATGACGATCAGATCGCAGCCTTCCGCCACAAGCCTTTGCGCACCTTCCAGCCGACGGCGGGAAATAACGGTTGGTGCTTCGCGTGCCAGAAGCAGAGGCTCATCGCCCACGGCATCGGCCCGGTGATGACCGGGCTCAACCAGCGTTGTCACATCAAGGGAACCGCCATAGCCGCGACTGAGAAAACCCGGCCTCAGGCCCTTGGCCTTGGCGGCCCGTGCGATTGCAATGGCAGTCGGCGTCTTGCCGGCACCACCCACGGTGAAATTGCCGACACAAAACACCGGCACCGGCACAGCGGGACGTTTCGCCCGCGCCATGCGCCGACCGGCAACCTGCCCGTAAAGCGCCGAAAGCGGGGATAGACACCAGGCTCGCCAATCCGCCTTATCCCACCAGAAGGGAGGCGCTTCGGAAACCATCAGGCCCTCTCACGCGTGGGAAGAAGCGTTTCAATGCCGGTGATGTCGCCGAGCAGATGATCGGCCATGGCCTCCAGCGTGGCCGGAGAGCCGGTTCCGGTCAGCACCGCCACCTTCAATCCGGCACCGGCGGAAGCCGCCATATGCAGATCGTGATTGTTGTCGCCGATGACGGCGACCTGCGATGGATCGAGACCGACCGCCTTGCAGAACCCCAGCACCATTCCAGGCTCCGGCTTGCTGCCGTGGCCGCTATCGTATCCGGCAATGAAGTCCAGGTATTCGAGAAAACCGAAACGGCGCGCCGTCTCACGAATGGAGCGTTCGTTATCGCTGGAGGCAACGCCCAAGCGGAAGCCCCTCGCCTTCAAGCGCCCGAAAAAAGCGGAGAGATCGGTCACCGCCACGGAAAAATCCGAGGCGCGGACGAAGAGATCATCCAGTTCGACAGTCAACGCATCCACAGCCAGAGGTGAACCAGCCGTGACGAACCCTGCCGCAATTTCCGCAGCCGTACCGGCGGCAAAGAGGCTGTCGGGCCTTGTCTTGCCGCTCACCGGGTCCATGCCGCAGGCATCGAGCAACCGCTCTTCAAGCTCGCTGCCGCCGCCGGCTGCGGCAATGCGCGCCGCCTCACGGTTAACCGGGCCCCAGCTTTCATCATAGCGAAGAAGCGTTCCGTCCTTATCGAACAGCAGCCCCTGAATGGCGGAAAGATCGCTTTGTACCGCCATCAGCCGCTCGCACTCACAGGGCGCAGACGGGCAGTCACCGTCAGCGGATTGATATAGGGTTCCAGCGCCTTGATGGTGGTGGACAGCGCACCGCGCATATCCTGGATCGCCTCATGGCCGCAATCGATCATCTTGCGGCGGGCAATCTCGTTGCTCATGAGGTAATGCACCGCTTTCGCCAGCATTTCCATGTCGCGGATCATGCGGGCGCCACCGCGCCGGATGATGTGCTGATAGGTTTCACGGAAGTTCTGCACATTCGGGCCGGAGAGAACCGCGCAGCCCAGCATAGCGGATTCCATGGGGTTCTGCCCGCCTTCCGCCGTCAAGGAACGACCGACGAAAGAGATTTCGGTAAGGCGAAGATAAAGTCCCATTTCGCCAATCGTATCGCCGAGAAACACATCCGTCTCCGGCGTGATCTCATCATTGCGCGAACGGCGCGCAACGACGAGACCCTTTTCCTGCAACATGGCCTCGATGGCATCGCCCCGTTCGGGATGACGCGGAACGAGAATGGTCAATTGCTGGTGGCGGGGCTTCAGGGCGCGCTGAACAAAAGCAGCCCCCTCCTCTTCGCCCTCAAACGTGCAGACGGCGGCCCAGGTCGGGCGGGCGCCGATCTGGCTACGGTAGCGCTCAAGCACCGCTTCGTCACAGGGAGGAGGATCGCTATCGCCCTTCAGATTGCCGGAAACAACCACAGGCCATGCGCCAAGGTCCCGGAAACGCTCTGCGTCCACATCGGAGCGGGCGACCACAAGCGAAAGCTTTCCAAAGAGAAGTTCAGCGATCTTGCGATGACTTTTCCAACGGTCGAAAGACCGGTCGGACATGCGGGCATTCACCCGGATCTGCGGAATGTTTCTGCGGGCCAGTTCAGACAGCGTCGTCGGCCAGATTTCCGATTCGGCGGTGACTGCCGCATCGGGGCGCCAATAGGCAATGAAGCGCTTGATGGAGAATTTCAGGTCCAGCGGAACATATTGATGGATCACCTGTCCGCCCAGGCGGCTTTCCACCAGCGAAGCGGAGGTGACTGTGCCGGTGGTGAGCAACACATGGATCTCACGGCGCAGAAGTTCCTGAATGAGCGGAATGACGGCGTTCGTCTCGCCAACACTGGCGGCATGCACCCAGATCAAGGGGCCATGCGGGCGCGGCTGGCTGGCATAGCCGAAGCGCTCCAGCTTTCGCTTCTTGTCTTCCTTACCCTTCAAGGCACGGTAGGCGAGATAGGGAGAGGCGAGCGGATAGGCGCAGATGCCTGCCACGCGATATCCCAGGAGGGCTAATTGCGCCATGCCGCTACTCACTTCGCCTGCCCCTTCAATTTCGCCATCCGCCTTATGCCTTCGCCCGCCTTGCAGCACATCATGCTATGCTCGTGAATTGCGTCAAAAACGCGCCACAGCGTGGCTGGCGAGGGCACGCCCTTGTCAGGCTGCAGCGTCCGGATCCAGAAGGCGGTGCATGTGGACGATGAAATAGCGCATCTGCGCGTTATCAACCGTCTGCTGCGCCTTGGCCTTCCAAGCCTGGAGCGCCGTGGCATAATCCGGGAAGATGCCGACGATATCGAGCGCGTTGAGATCCTTGAACTCGACGCCCTGAAGACTGGACAGCTCGCCCCCGAAAACAAGGTGAAGAAGCTGTTTCTTGCCGCTTTGTTCGGTCATTTTAAGCTTTTCCTTTCATCTCCCCCGCTCCTCTCCTGCGAGATTTCGCAGCAAAGGTCAACAGGAGCCAATGCCCTCTATCAGGCTTTCCAGAACATGTTCCGCCCCGGCGCACAGTTCCTCGTGGGCAACGCCACGCCGGTTATAGCTGAGGCGGTTTCCCTGCCGGTCCACAAGCCTGCCGCCCGCACGCTCCAGAATGATGTCTGCGGCGGCCAGATCCCAGTCATGGGAGTTGCGCTTGACCACCGTACCATCGATCCGCCCATCGGCCACCATGGCAAGTCGATAGGCAAGCGAGGGGACATGGCGGATACGCTTCAGCGTTCTGCGCAGGTCCTGGGGGAAGCGCACCAGCATATCCTCCGGCAGGGCGATCTTTCGCGGCTCGCCTGCCTGCGCGGTCGAGACCTGGATCGAGACGCCATTCTTGAATGCCGGGCCGCCGCTGACAGCCCAGAACTCCTCTTCCAGCGCGGGCGCAAACAGCACGCCTGCCACAGGCACACCGCCATGCACCACAGCCACGCTGACGCACCAGACCTTGTCGCCATGGATGAAGGCGCGCGTACCGTCGATGGGGTCGATCACGAAGGCGGTTGAAGCGGTCAGTCTTGTCTCGTCGTCATCGGTCTCTTCGGATAGCCAGCCGTAATCCGGCCTCTCCTTCAGAAGCAACGCCCGAAGCCGGTCATTGGCGGCAAAATCGGCCGCGCTGACCGGTGAGCGTCCGCCCTCGCTCTTCCACCAGACCTCGGGCGATTGGCCGAAATAGCCAAGCGCGATCTCGCCAGCCTCACGGGCGGCCCGTCTGATCAGCGAGAGGTCATCGTTCCAGTTGGTCATCGCGGTCTGGGGTCGGTCACCGTCCGGCAAGTGTCATGCCCTCAATGGCAATGGTCGGCGCTGCCGTGCCGAACTTGCGATCGATATCACTGGCAGGCGTGATGCGCATGAACATGTCTTTCAGATTGGAGGCAATCGTGACTTCGGAAACGGGATAGGCGATCTCGCCATTCTCGATCCAGAAACCCGTCGCACCACGGCTATATTCACCCGTGATCATGTTGACGCCATGCCCGATGAGTTCCGTGACGTAGAAGCCCGTTCCAATGCTGCGGATCAGATCCTCGGGCGAGATATCGCCCGGCTCCAGCGCCAGATTGGTGGAGGCGGGCGTGACGCTGTTGCCGCCGCGAACACCGCGTCCATTGGTGGGGAGGCCGAGTTCCCGACCGGTGGAGGTGGAAAGGAACCAATGGTTCAGCACGCCATCCTCGATCATGACAAGCCGCTCTCCGCGCACGCCTTCGCCATCGAAGGGGCGAGAGGATGAGCCCCGAACGATCACCGGATCATCGGTGACATGCAGGCCGGATTTCAGCACCTGCTGGCCCATCTTGTCGCGCAGGAAACTGGTCTTGCGGGCAACCGATGCGCCATTGATGGCACTGGCAATATGCCCCACGAAACCGCGCGCCAGACGTGGCTCGAACACTACGGTCACATTGCTGGCAGTCGGCACCTGGCGGGGGTGCAGGCGCTTGACCACACGCTCGCCCGCACGGCGGCCAATCTCTGCCGAACTCTCCAGATCGGCGGCGTAAAGGCGGCTGTCGAATTCGTAATCGCGCTCCATCTTCGTGCCTTCGCCGGCAATCACGCTGACGGAGCGACCGAAGCGGCTGGCCATATAGCTGCCGGAAAAACCATGCGAGGTGACGAGCACCAATCCGCCCGCACCGGCAGAAGCCCCGGCACCCGAGGAATTGGTTACCCCCTGAACGGCGAGCGCTGCCGCTTCACAGGCAAGCGCCTCTTCGGTCAAGGCGTCCGTTGGAATCTCCGTCGGATCGAAGAGTTCAAGATCGGGAAATTCATGCGCCAGATCCTTGGCATCGGCTTGGGCTGCAAATGGATCTTCCGGCGAAACCTTCGCCATGGCAACGGCACGTTCAGCCAGGGCCTTCAGATCGAAACCCGGATTGGCCGACACGCTTGCCACCCGCTGACCGACAAAAACCCGCAGCGAAAAATCATCGCTTTCGGAGCTTTGCGTATTCTCCACCTTGCCAAGACGGACACTGACGGAACGCGAGCGGGAACGCACGATGACGGCATCCGCCTGATCGGCCCCCGCCTTCTTTGCCAGATCGATCAGATCACCAGCCCGCGCCAGCAGAGAAGAAGAGGAAATTTCAGACGCCATGATTATACCTTTCGTTGACGAACCATGTATTGTGCGCTCAAGAATCCATCAAGGGCGAGCTTGAGATTCTTCGAAGCTCGCCAGTCGCATCGAGATACCTATGGCTGCCCCGGATCCGCTTTTCAACGAAACGCTTCTTCTTTTGGGTGGCGCCGTGCTCGCCGCACCGATTTTTCGCAAGCTGGGCTTGGGAACCGTGCTGGGCTATCTGGCGGCGGGCGTCGTCATCGGCCCCATCCTGCGGCTGATATCCGATCCGGAAGAGGTGCTGCACGTCTCGGAACTCGGCGTGGTCTTCCTGCTTTTCATCATCGGGCTGGAACTGAAGCCCTCGCGTCTTTGGCAGATGCGCGGCGATATTTTCGTCCTCGGCACGGCGCAGGTTGTCTTTTCCGGCCTTCTGCTTTCCGGCCTTGCCTATCTCGCCAATATCGCCAGCTGGCAGGGCAGCGTGATTGCCGGCTTCGGCCTTGCCCTTTCCTCTACCGCCTTTGCGCTGCAAATTCTGGCCGATAATGGTGAAACCAACGCGCTTTACGGCAGGCGCGCCTTCTCTATTCTGCTGTTTCAGGATCTGGCCATCGTGCCGCTTCTGGCGCTTGTCACCATTCTGGGGTCCGGCCCGGAAGCCAGCACATCCACCATTCTCGTGGATGTGGGCCGTGCGGTGGTTGCCATTGTCGCCATGATTGTCGCAGGGCGCTACCTGCTGACGCCGATGTTCCAGATCATCGCCCGAACCGGTGCCCGCGAGGTCATGCTGGCTGCGGCGCTTCTGGTGGTGCTGGGATCGGCAGTTGCCATGCAGCTGGTCGGGCTTTCCATGGCCATGGGCGCGTTTCTGGCTGGCATAATGCTGGCGGAATCGAGCTATCGCCATGAGCTGGAGGCAGATATCGAACCCTTTCGCGGGCTGCTGCTTGCCATGTTCTTCATGGCGGTCGGTCTCTCCCTGGATCTCGAGGCAATCCTCTCCAACCTTCTGCTCATTCTCGCAGGCGTGCCGCTCTTCATGCTGGCAAAGGGACTGGTGATTTTTGTTCTCTGTCGCCTCTGGGGGTCCAACAAGGAGGATTCCTTGAGCATTGCAGCCCTTCTTCCGCAGGGCGGGGAATTCGGTTTCGTGCTCTTTACCACCGCCGTCAGTGCCGGGCTGCTTTCGGCTCAGACCTCCTCATTGCTGATTGCCAGCGTGACGCTATCGATGGCCCTCACACCTCTGGGTGCCGCACTTGTGCGCCGTTACCTGCCGGATGGCCGGAAGCCGGAGGAAATCGAAGAGGATTTCGAGGGGGCCGGTGCGGATGTGCTGATGGTTGGCTTCTCCCGTTTCGGCCAGATTGCCGCGCAGATCCTGCTGGCCGGTGGGCGCGATGTCACCGTGATCGACGATTCGCCGGATCGTATCCGCCAGGCCAGTTCCTTCGGTTTCCGCATCTATTTCGGTGATGGAGCGCGCAAGGAGGTCTTGCTGGCGGCGGGTATCGAACGTGCGAAAATCGTGGCTGTGTGCACCCATCGCCGCGACATTACTGACCGGATCGTGGATATGATCCGCACGGAATTTCCGGAAGTGAAGCTTTTCGTGCGCTCCTATGACCGCATCCACACCATTTCGCTGCGAGCGCGCGAAGTGGCCTATGAAATCCGCGAAACGCTGGAATCCGGTCTGGTCTTTGGCCAGAAGACGCTGGAAGCACTTGGCAAGACGGAAGCCGAAGCGAGCGAGATCGTCGACGACATTCGCCAGCGTGACGAGCAAAGGCTACAGATCCAGGCGGCGGAAGGGCTGTCTGCCGGTCTTCACATGCTGCACACACGCCCGGTTCGCCCGGAACCGCTGACCAAGCCGAAGCGCACGCCTGCCCCGCAGGAAGCGGAATCTGCCGGTCAGGCGTGAGAGCGCCGGTTTGGCAAGGGGGATCGGGCGATCAGCTGGAAATCCGCTGTAACAGCCCCTCATAGGCCCGCTTCAGCTCATCCTTGATCGGATCGGATTCCTCCAAGATCTCCCGGGCTTTGAGGAAATCGAGCACCCGGAAACGATTGACCGAGGGCCTGAGGAAAATATGCGGCGGATGCAGCTTCATCTTGAGGGCGATGGCCGATTGCATCATCAACTGGCTGGCACCGAACATGCTGTCAAAGCGGTTGGGCGCATGGGTTCCATCGCCTTCCGGCGCACCGACGACATCCACCCCGATCACGATGTCGCACACATCCATCAGATGTTCCCAGGGGATGGGGTTGAAAATGCCGCCATCCACCATGATGCGGCCATTGATGCGAACCGGCATGAACAGGCCCGGAATGGCGGCAGAGGCAGCAATGGCCGTGTGCAGCTTGCCTGTCTCCAGCATTGCCTCCGCCTGACCGTAGTAATCGGTCACGGCGATTTTCAGCGGGATCTTCAGATCGGCGAAATCCTGCGGAATAGTGTCCGGCAAAAAAGCTTCGAGGATCCGTTCGAGGTTGAAATGGCCGAGACGAAAGCCGCCGATGCCATCGCGCATGCTGGCAGGCCCCAGCGACCAGAGCCGATTGAGAACAGCACCGCGATTGCCAATCGTATCCAGCGTATAGGCCCTGATATCGGCCCCACTCATTCCGGCCGCCATGCCAGCGCCAAAGATGGCGCCGATGGAAGAGCCGGCAATGGCAACCGGTCGGATACCCAGTTCATTCAATGCTTCAATGACGGCGATATGGGCAATGCCCCGCGCACCGCCGCCGCCAAAGGCAATGGCCACGCGTGGCGCATGGCTGCCTGACACGAGCGTCTCATCAACAAGCGAGATCCGTGTCGTCATCGTCCGCCTCAGCCCGGCTGGTAGCGGAAGAAGTCGACGCGCGTATCACCGAACAGGCGGCTTTCCAGCGGCTGGAAAACCGGATCGAAGTGGATGGCGGCATCGGCCCGCTCTTCCAGAACGACCAAGGCACCAGGCATGATCCAGCCGCCCTGATGCGCGGACAGAAGGGCTGCCTCGCCAAGACCCTGGCCATAGGGCGGATCGGCGAAGACAAAGTGGAACGGCTCGATATTGCCCACCGAACCGAGCTTGGTGGCATCGCGCCGCATGATGCGGGCACGGCCATGCAAGCCGAACTGCTCGATGTTCTCCCAAAGGATGCCGCGCCCTTCGACGCCGTTCTCCACGAACAGAGCCGTGCGGCAACCGCGCGACAGCGCTTCCAGCCCCACCGCACCGGTTCCGGCGAAAAGGTCCAGCACGCGTGCTGAACCCTCGATTGCTTCCGGATAGACGTGCCCGATGATGTTGAACAGGCTTTCGCGAGTCCGGTCTATGGTGGGCCGGATTGCATTCGTCTTCGGCGTGACCAGGGAGCGGCCTCGAAACTCACCACCAACGATGCGCATCGATTAACCCCTTGGCCCTCTGGAACGGTTGCCACCGCCCTTGGGGCCGGAACCCGGGCCACGACCGCCTGTCGGCTTGCCACCCGGACGACCGCCGGAAGGCTTTCCGCCGCCCGGCTTGCCGCCAAACTTGCCAGCGGGCTTGCCGCCGAAGGATTTGCCACCCGGCTTGCCACCGAAGGATTTACCGCCTTCGGGTCTGCCGCCAAAGCCGCCGCGCTCACCCGAGGGACGACCGCGACCTTCGCCACGCTCACCGAATGGTTTGCCACGGGCTTCACCGCGCTCGCCTTGCGGACGGCCAAAACCGCCTTCACGGTTCGGGCGTTCCGATCTTTCCGGGCGCTCACCGCGGAAAGGACGTTCTGCCCGTGCCGGACGCTCGCTGCGCTCGCCACGATCCGGTCTCTCACCCCGGAATGGGCGATCACCGCGGTCTGAGCGTTCACCCCGGTCGGATCTTTCACCACGGAAGGGGCGGTCGGAACGCTCGCGGCGCTCGCCGCCACGTCCACCAGAACCTTCACCATCTTCGTCACGCGGGCGGCGCTGTGGCGGAGCCTCGGCGCGAATCCAATCGCTATCGCCCTCAACGCGATTGACGTTGGGACGGCGTGTCTCTTCCCGATCCTTCTTGAAAAAGCGTTCGGCCTCAGCGCGTGCAGCCGATTTTTTCTCCACGCCATCCGCCGTGGGACGTGCGCCCGGCGCCATCCACACATTCGCGGTGCGTGAGGTGCCCATGGGAGGACGCTTCTTCGGGCGCTCGTCATCGAAACGACCACCGCCCCTGCCCTCGGACTTGCCTTCGAACTTGCCGCCGGTTTTGCCGCCAAACTTATCGCCGCCACGCCCCTTCGGCTTGTCGCCAAAGCGGTCGCCACCTTCGCGTCTTGGCTTGCCACGGGCTTCGCCACGGTCTGCCGCCCAGTTTCCTTCGTCGGAGCGCGCCGCCTTCGGCTGCGGCTTCTCGTCGTCGGCCACCGGATTGTTGTAGATCGGCGCGTCGAAATTCGCCTTCGCCTCTTCGATGAGGCGCGGCCCCAACTGGTCGCGCAGCATGCGGCCGCGCACTTCCACCACATGGCCTTCCGGCAGGTCGCCCAGCTGGAACGGCCCGTAGGATACGCGGATGAGACGGTTCACATCCAGCCCCAGCGCGCCCAGCACGTTCTTGATTTCGCGGTTCTTGCCTTCGCGAAGGCCCATGGTGATCCACACATTGTGGCCCTGGGTGCGGTCCAGCGTGGCCTCGATCGAACCGTACAGAACGCCATCGACGGCAATGCCGTCCTTGAGCTTGTCGAGATCGTCCTGGCTCACCTCGCCATGGGCGCGCACGCGGTAACGGCGCAGCCAGCCGGTGGTGGGCAATTCCAGCACGCGGGAAAGACCGCCATCATTGGTCAGCAGCAGCAGGCCTTCGGTATTGATGTCGAGGCGACCGACGGACATGACACGCGGCAGATCATCCGGCAGGTTTTCGAAAACCGTCGGGCGGCCTTCCGGGTCGGAATTGGTCGTCACCAGACCGGCAGGCTTGTGGTAAAGCCACAGGCGCGTGCGCTCGATACCGCGGATCGGCTGACCGTCCACCTCGATCTTGTCGGCGAGCGTCGCATTGACCACCGGCGTATCCAGCACCTTGCCATTCAGGCTGACACGGCCTTCCATGATCATGCGCTCGACATCGCGGCGGGACGCCACGCCTGCACGGGCAAGGATCTTGGAAATGCGTTCCGGCTTGCTGGCCGTGGCTTCTGCCGCTTCCGATGCGTCGACCACGGGCTTGCGTGCCGCCTTCGGGGCGCTCTTTTCGCCTGAAAGGGAGGGACCGGCGCCCTTGCGCGGTGCGTTTGTTTTCTTGCTGTCGCGAGCGAAGGGTTTGCCCCCTTCGCGCTTCGGCTTGTCTTTAAAGCTCATTCGTTGTTTGCCTGAAGCGTGGGTCGAGCGGAATGCGCCCTGACCGAGTGCGTGTTGACTTGGACTTGCATCTTGTCGCATCTCGGAGAAACCGGCGCGACGCAGGTTGGGACCGTTCCTATCAGGTCAGGCTCTCCGGGTTAAGAGGAAATCGCCGCATGGGCGGGACAAATCGTTTCATGGATCTGGCGCTGGAGGAGGCCGAGAAGGCTGGTCAGCGCGATGAAGTGCCGATTGGTGCGGTGGTTGTTCTGGATGGCCGCATTATCGGCCGCGGCGGCAACCGGACCCGCGAGTGGAAAGATGTGACGGCGCATGCGGAAATCGTGGCGCTGCGAATGGCCTGCGAGGAAGTCGGGCAGGAAAGACTTCCCCTCGCAGATCTCTATGTCACGCTGGAACCCTGCACCATGTGCGCGGCGGCCATATCCTTTGCACGCATCCGCCGCCTTTACTACGGCGCGAGCGATCCCAAGGGAGGTGCGGTGGAAAGCGGCGTGCGCTTCTTCAACCAGCCAACCTGCCATCACGCGCCGGAGGTCTATTCCGGCATTGCCGAAACGGATTCAGCCAGACTGCTTCTGGATTTCTTTCAGGCAAAGCGAACCGGGACATTTCCGGCAGAAGGATAATTGCGCCCTTCCATCCGGAACGGCGCAAAAACTGTTGCTGAAACCGCTTACTTGAAGGGGTTCCACCAGGAAGACGTATTGGCGGAGGCAGCAGCGGCAGATTTCTTCCGCTCGCGCTCCTTCTTCAACTCCGGCTCGCCGAGATCGTTCAGATTGGCATTGTCTGCCACACGATATTGTACCGGCGGCTCCGTCAGGGTGCGGCGCTGGCCAGCAATCCCCGGGCTTTCCGCATTGGCCTTGGCCTGACGGAAGGCTTCCCACTTCTGACTCTCGGTCATGGTGCCCGCAGTGCCATTGCCCGCCAGCAGCGGCGAACGATAGTTGGGGTTGTTCTTGTTGGCTTCCGCCTCATCGCGAAGACGCTGGCGGGTTTCTTCCGGCGATTCCAGCCAGCCGGAATTGCCTTCGCGGCTGGCAAGCGATGTTTGCGGCGCAGGCAGCGTATCAACGCGGTTCTTGTTGACCACCAGAGCCGGACGCGGATTGTATTTCGTAGAGGGCTTGTCCTGCGGGCCAAGCGAAATGGCCGAACCGAGATCATCCACCAGCTGTTCACCGGCAGTCTTGCTCGTGCCATAGGTGGGGCTGGACACGCAGCCGGACAAACCCATTGCAGCAAGAACGGCCACGGCGCACACGCCTGACCTTGCACGAATTGCCTGCATCGTCTTCATACGAACCCTTCCAGACGCGCCCGTCCCGACACGCGAGATCTTCAAAAACCTCGACTGACCGAAAATTCCGGCCAATTTCAGGCAGACTTACCGGATGACGCGCCAAAGCGCAATCATCCGGTCAGAGACTTCATTTCTGTGCGGCCAATTCCCGCAGTGCCTGGGCATCGCGGGCGGAGACATCCGGATAGTCCGGATCGGAGCCGACATCCTTCGTGATCTTCCACGAACGGGCGCATTTGGTGCCTTCGGCAAGCTTCGGCTCAACCGCAACCTTGGTGCCGTCATCCAGACGGAAAGCCTCGGACGGCCCCTCGCCTGCCACAACGGAAATATCCGAGGTGATGCAGATTTCTGCGAAATCCAGCCCGTCCAGCGCCTTCAGCAGCTCCTGATCGCCCACGTAAACGACGGGGGCCGCTTCCAGCGACGAGCCAATGCGCTTTTCCTTGCGCTCCACTTCCAGAGCACCCGTCACGGCACGGCGAACCGCACGCACGCTTTTCCACTTGTTCGAGACGGCCTCGTTTGCCCATTCCGCAGGGACCACCGGGAATTGTTCCAGATGCACCGATTCCGCCTGCGGATTGCGCGAAAGCCATGCCTCTTCCGTGGTGAAGGGCATCATGGGTGCGAACCACAGCACGAGGCAATCGAACAGCTTGCGGATGACGTAAAGAGCTGCGCGGCGCTTCAGGCTGGACGGCGCATCGCAATAGAGCGTGTCCTTGCGGATATCGAAATAGAAGGCCGACAGTTCCACATTGGCGAAATCCGACAAAGCGCGAACGATGCGTTTGAAGTCGAATTCGTCATAGCCCTTGCGCACCAGCTGATCGAGCTCGCTCAAGCGATGCAGCATCAGCTTTTCAAGTTCCGGCAGATCGGCGTAAGCAATCTCGTCGCCATGGTCATGCGCCAGTGTGCCGAGCATCCAGCGGATCGTGTTGCGGATCTTGCGATAGGCATCGATATTGGTCTGGATGATCGTCTTGCCGAGGCGCTGGTCTTCTGCGTAATCCGTGCTCATGACCCAGAGGCGCAGGATATCGGCACCCGATTCCTTCATCACATCCTGCGGTGTCACCGTATTGCCGAGCGATTTCGACATCTTGCGACCGTCTTCCGCCATGGTGAAGCCATGCGTGATGACAGCATTATAGGGTGCACGGCCACGCGTTGCGCAGCTTTCCAGAAGCGAAGAATGGAACCAGCCACGATGCTGGTCCGAGCCTTCCAGATAGACATCGGCCGGCCATTTCAGATCCGGGCGGTCTTCCAGCGTGAAGGTGTGGGTGGAACCGGAATCGAACCAGACATCGAGGATGTCGGTCACCATCTGCCACTTGTCGCCATCATGCTCGGCTCCGAGGAAGCGCTCCTTGGCACCTTCCGCAAACCAGGCATCCGCGCCTTCCTTCTCGAAGGCTTCGAGAATGCGGGCATTGACCTTCTCATCCTGCAGCACGTTTCCTTCAGCATCGGCAAAGACGCAGATTGGCACGCCCCAGGCGCGCTGACGGGAGAGAACCCAATCCGGGCGCTGCTCGATCATGGCGCGCAGGCGGTTCTGGCCACCGGCAGGCACGAAACGCGTCTGGTCAATGGCGTTCAAAGCGCGGGTACGCAGCGTCGTGCCGTCGGAGAGGTCCTTGTCCATATAGACGAACCATTGCGGCGTGTTGCGGAAGATAACCGGCTTCTTGGAGCGCCAGGAATGCGGATAATCATGCTTGATGCGGCCACGGGCAAACAGGTTGTTGGCAGCAATCAGCGCCTCGATGACCCGCTTGTTGGCATCGCCCTTCTTGCCGTTATCGTCGATAACGCGGGCAGCGCCGCCTTCAGCCGACGGACCAAAGCCGGGGGCGTCTTCGGTGTAGAAACCGGCGTCATCGACCGGGAACGGGATCTTGGTATCAATGCCACGGGCTTCGAGCGCCTTGGCATGGCCCATCCAGGCGTCAAAGTCTTCGCGGCCGTGGGACGGCGCGGTGTGGACGAAACCGGTACCGGCATCGTCGGTCACGTGATCGCCGTCCAGCATGGGTACGGGGAATGTGTAGCCCATCGAGGCAAGAGGATGGGCGCAAGTGATCGCACCAAGCTCTTCTGCGGTCACTTGACGGATACGCTTGAACTCAAGCTTGGCCTTGGCGAAAGCATCACCCGCCAGCTTATCGGCAAAGATCAGCTTTTCGCCCGGCTGCGGGCCGAAATCATTGGCGGCAGCGGTAACTTCATAAAGGCCGTATTCGATCTTCGACGAATAGGAGATCGCCCGGTTACCGGGGATCGTCCAGGGTGTCGTCGTCCAGATGACGACGGAGGCACCCCGCAGGTCTGTAAGATTTCCGCCATTAACCAGTTGCGGCTGACCATCTTGGTCTGGCCGGATCACGTCATTCGAGATCGGGAACTTCACCCAGATCGTGTCGCTTTCGACCTCGTGATATTCCACTTCCGCCTCGGCCAAAGCCGTGCGCTCCACAACCGACCACATGATCGGCTTGGAACCGCGATAGAGCTGGCCGCTCATGGCGATTTTGAGCAACTCACCCGCGATGCGGGCTTCCGCATGGAAAGCCATGGTGGTGTAGGGATTATCGAAATCGCCCTCGACACCGAGACGGCGGAACTCTTCCGACTGGATGTTGATCCAGCCTTGCGCAAACTCGCGGCATTCCTTGCGGAATTCGTTGATCGGAACTTCGTTCTTGTCCTTGCCCTTGGCGCGGTAGGCTTCCTCGATCTTCCATTCGATCGGCAGGCCGTGGCAATCCCAGCCCGGAACATAGTTGGAGTCATAGCCGCGCATCTGGAACGAGCGGGTGATGACATCCTTCAGCACCTTGTTCAGCGCATGGCCGATATGGATGTTGCCGTTGGCGTAAGGCGGGCCATCATGCAGCACGAATTTTTCGCGGCCGGCGGCGGAGGCGCGCAAGCGCTTGTAAAGGCCCATCTCCTTCCACTTCTTTGCCATTTCCGGCTCTTTTTGCGGAAGGCCAGCGCGCATGGGAAAATCCGTCTGCGGCAGAAAAAGCGTGGAGGAGTAATCTTGTTTGTCCGTGGTCTCGGTCATGATCTTGCCATTGAATGGGCGGCCTGAAAGCGCACGCCTCGAACTGAATAAGGGGAGAGCGAGAAGCGTCTGGCGGCCATCACAAGCGCCTCAGAGGCGCAAACGAGCCGGGAAACGCCAAAAACCCGGACCTTCCGGCGGGCCATCAGGCCGCGCGAAAGGCCGGGCCAATAATTCGAAGCGTGCTTATTGGCGTAAGCTTTGTCATCGGGCGGTTGTTTAAGCGGTTTTGCCCGGAAAGAAAAGAGAAGAGTCCGGCCCGTAAAAGAAAGAAACGGAATGCGCCAGCCCTGTCCGGCCAACGCACTCCGCCTCATCGATCGAAAATTCAGGCAGCGCGGGATAGAGTGTTCTGGCCGCTCATCAGCTCAACCACTGCGGAAGCGGGAGCGCGGCGAATATCCCTTTGGTCCTTGCTTACAAGTGTCGCATATTTCAGCGCTGCTTCCTCACTGGCGAAAAGACCGCCAAAGCGATTGGCTTCATCCTGAAGGACCCAGTAGCCGTGCTGGTCGCGGCCAATGGTAAAACGGGGAGAAGACCGGAAATTCGAACGCTGATTTGCACATTCACTCATGACACGCACTCCTTCTGATCAAAGGCCGCACACCATGCCCGGCCATGAAGGCGCGTGTTTTAGCGCATTTGCCGCCAGAAAGCCTATGTCTTTCTGCATTCCTGTCATGCGCAAGGATCAGAGGCCGCTTGCCAGCGGCACCTTGGCGGCAAAGGCAATGGTCTGATCCACTTCGCTGAGGGGCGTGACGCCGGAAAGAAGCGCCCGCGCCTCCTCCTCATCCCGCTTCATCTGCGCGACCAGCGGATCGAGGCCATCGAATTTCAGCTCAGGCCGCAGATAGCCAAAGAAGGAAACGGCGGCAATTTCGCCATAAAGGCTTCCCGAAAAGCCAAAAACGAAGGTTTCCAGAAGCGGCGCGCCGTTATCCGTCACCGTTGGGCGACGGCCGTAGCTTGCCACGCCATCGAAGATCTCTCCGTTCTGCCTGCGGAACCGCACCGCATAAATGCCGGGTTTCAGGCCAGCTTCCGCGGCTATGCGCATATTGGCCGTGGGATAACCCAACTGGCGGCCAAGCTTTTCGCCATGCACCACTTCCGCTTCCACCGTGTAGCGATAACCAAGCAGGCCCGCCGCCTGCACCACATCGCCTTGCGCCAGGCAATCGCGAATGCGGCTCGAGGAAATCACCTCGGCATTCTCATCGCGATAGGCATCGACCAGCGATACATCGAAGCCGTGGCGGCGACCGGCTTCCATCAGGAAGGCGGGTCCGCCTTCGCGCCCACGCCCGAAGTGGAAATCGAAGCCTGTGACCACGGCACTGGCGGCAAGCCAATCCACCAGTACGGCCTGCACGAATCCTTCGGCGCTGCGCTTTGAAAACTCCTGGTCGAACGGATATTCGAGAACAGCATCGAAGCCCATTGCTTCCAGAAGGCGCGCTTTCAACGGCGCGGGGGTCAGCCGGTAGACAGGCTGATCGGGCTTGAACAATGTGCGCGGGTGCGGCTCGAAGGTGAGCACAAGGGCGGGCACGCCCCGGGCTTTTGCAACCTCCAGCGCCTTTTCCAGCACGCTGCGATGGCCGCGATGCACACCATCGAAGTTACCGATGGCAATCACACCGCCCTTCAAGGTCTCGGGCAGCGCTTCCTTTTGTTCGTTGCGGTGAAACACGGTCATCAATCAAGATCCATCAGGCCAGACGCGGCATCCACCATTTCGGTGTTGCGCCCTCACGCTTCAGGTAGGCGTTCAGAATGGCCTCGTCGGTTTCGCCATTGACCGTGTATTCCGCCGCGTGAATGCCGCCGGAAATGTAGAGAAGATCCAGACCGTAGGAGAGCGCGCCCCTCACATCGGTTGGCATGCCATCGCCCACCGCAATCACTCTGGACAGATCCACCTCGCCCTTGATCTCGCGGGCAGCGGCAAGGGCCGCATCATAGATGGAGGTGTGCGGCTTTCCGGCAATGCGGGTCGATCCGCCGAGCTGCTCGTAATAGGCAGCCACGGCGCCGGAACAGGGAATCATGCGGTGGCCGCGCTCGACGATGAGGTCAGGATTGGCGCAGATCAGCGGCGCGCCCTTGGCTACGAAGCGCGTCAACATGTCATGATAATCTTCCGGAACCTCTTTCTCGTCATCGAAGAAGCCGGTGCATACGATGCCGTCTGCATCCTCCTCGCCGGTTACCTCGACATCGAGGCCGTCAAACAACGGCATATCGCGCTCCGGACCGATCAGGAAAACCTTGGCGGGGCCTTCGGCGATAAGCTTGCGCGTGACATCCCCGGAGGTGACAATGCGGTCATAGGTGCCTTCCGGCACGCCCATCTCACGCAACTGGCTGATAACGCCCGGTGCCGGACGGGGAGAATTGGTGATGAGAACAACCGCAAGCCCCGCCTGACGCGCAGCCGCCAATGCGGCGGCGGCGGCGGGAAACACGTCAACGCCGTTATGCAGAACCCCCCATACATCGGACAGGACAACGTCATAGCCTGTCGTGATTTCGCCAAGGGTAGTGATGCGCTTTGCCATAACAATCCGGTCTGTTCTGAATGCCTTGCCTGCTGACATGGCAAAGCTGAAGGCCAATGGCAAGGAGTTTCAACCTCAGTATCGTCTCAAGCGCACACCTCAGATGCCGCTATAGCGCCAGATCATGCCGAGACCCGCGCAGAGAAGAAGCACCTTCACCATGCCGATCTTCAAGCGCATCAACAGAAATGCCGACAGGGCAAACAGCCCAAGAGCACCGAGATTGACGGAGGCAAAATCCGGCCACCAGAGACCGGCCCCACTCTGCCAGCCCTGAGGAAACAGCGGATAGCGCGTGACCTGAGCAAAAATCACATGCAGGCCGAACCAGAGCGCGAGATTGCCAATGACACCCACCACGGCAGAGGTAATGGCAGACAGGGCTGCCGAAATACGCGCATTATCCTTCAGCCTTTCGATGAAAGGTGCCCCGGCAAAGATCCAGATAAAGCTTGGAACGAAGGTGGCCCAGGCCGTCAGCAATGCGCCGATAATGCCGCCGAGCACCGGATCGAGCCCCGGCACGCCGCGAAAGCCGACGAGATAGCCGACGAAGGAGAGCACCAGCACCAGCGGGCCAGGTGTGGTTTCCGCCAATGCCAGCCCATCCACCATCTCCCCCGGTTTCAGCCAGCCGTAGTTTTCCACCGCCACCTGAGCCACATAGGCCAGCACCGCATAGGCACCGCCGAAGGTGACGAGCGCCATCTTCGAAAAGAAGGCAAACATATCGGCCAGACCTTCTGCGCCGGACAGGAACCAGAGCACCAGAAGCGGCAATTGCCAGACCGCGACCCAGAAAAGCAGGGATACCAGCCCACGTCCGATGGAGGCGTGCCAGCCCGCCGCCTGCTGCGGCATGGAAGGCGGCATGGAGGCTGGAGCGCCTCCAGCACGGCTTTTCCAATAGCCAAGCAAGCCAGCGCCGAGAACCACCAGCGGGAACGGCAGGGCGAAGACGAAAAGCGCCAGAAAGGCGCAAACGGCGAGAATGACCTGAAAGCGCGTTTTCAGCGTTTTTCCCGCAAGCCGCACCATGGCCTGCACGACAATGGCAAGCACGGCCGCCTTCAGCCCGAAGAAAAGGCCGCCAAGCCACTGCGCATCCTGATAGAGCGCATAGGCTGTGGACAGTGCGATGATGACGGCAAGACCGGGCAGTACGAAGAGCAGGCCGGCGACGATGCCGCCGCGCACGCCATACATCATCCAGCCAATATAGGTGGCGAGCTGTTGCGCCTCCGGCCCCGGCAGCAGCATGCAATAGCTCAGCGCATGGAGAAACCGCTTCTCATCCACCCAGGCGCTCTCTTCCACCAGAGCCTTGTGCATCAGCGCGATCTGACCGGCAGGCCCGCCGAAGCTCAGAAAGCCTATTTTTGCGAAAACCCTGAAAAACTCGGCAAATTCGGGCTTTGGCGCAGCGGTGATCGCATCATCTGCCTGCCAGGAGGAGGCGCGAAAAGAATCCGACATTTTTTGCCCCTGCTAGTTCTTGACTCGTCGGCAGCTCGATCTTATCTCTGCGCCGCTAGCACTCGAAAGAGGTGAGTGCTAACAGCAGGGATGCGGGTCTCTTAAAACCCGTCAATGTCATTTGATCGAGGGAATAGACAATGGCAAGCACCAATTTCCGCCCGTTGCACGATCGTGTTGTCGTTCGTCGCGTCGAATCTGAAGAGAAGACCAAGGGTGGCATCATCATTCCTGACACCGCGAAGGAAAAGCCGCAGGAAGGCGAAATCGTCGCCGTCGGTTCCGGCGCTCGCGATGAGTCCGGCAAGGTTGTCGCGCTCGACGTCAAGGTTGGTGATCGTGTTCTGTTCGGCAAGTGGTCCGGTACGGAAGTCAAGCTCAACGGCGAAGACCTTCTGATCATGAAGGAAGCCGACATCATGGGCATCATCGGCTGATTTTCGCCGACTGGCGCATCGGCGCGAAAGTCAGGTTCGATTTTCGTAAAGCACGATGCCGAGGTTCATGAAGTTAGAGCGTCCTTTGTGCAGCCATATGGATGTACGGCGCTCTAAATCGTCCACCACAAGATTGAACGACAGTGAGCTTGCACAGCTCTGAGGAGTTTTAAAAATGGCAGCTAAAGAAGTAAAATTCGGCCGCACCGCACGCGAAAAGATGCTGCGCGGCGTCGACATTCTCGCTGATGCCGTCAAGGTAACGCTCGGCCCGAAGGGTCGTAACGTTGTTATCGACAAGTCCTTCGGCGCTCCGCGCATCACGAAGGACGGTGTATCGGTCGCCAAGGAAATCGAACTGGAAGACAAGTTCGAAAACATGGGCGCCCAGATGGTCCGCGAAGTTGCGTCGAAGACCAACGACATCGCAGGCGACGGCACCACCACTGCAACCGTTCTTGCCCAGGCTATCGTTCGCGAAGGCCAGAAGGCTGTTGCAGCCGGCATGAACCCGATGGATCTGAAGCGCGGTATCGATCTGGCCGTTGCTGAAGTCGTCAAGGACCTGCAGGCCAAGGCAAAGAAGATCAACACCTCTGAGGAAGTTGCTCAGGTCGGTACGATCTCCGCTAACGGCGACACGCAGGTTGGCCGCGACATCGCGGAAGCCATGCAGAAGGTTGGCAACGAAGGCGTTATCACCGTCGAAGAAGCCAAGACCGCTGAAACCGAGCTGGAAGTCGTCGAAGGCATGCAGTTCGACCGTGGCTACCTCTCGCCTTACTTCGTCACCAACCCTGAGAAGATGGTTGCTGACCTGGAAGACGCTTTCATTCTCCTCCACGAGAAGAAGGTTTCCAACCTGCAGGCTATGCTGCCGGTTCTCGAAGCCGTTGTTCAGACGGGCAAGCCGCTCCTCATCATCGCTGAAGATGTTGAAGGCGAAGCTCTTGCAACGCTGGTTGTCAACAAGCTGCGTGGCGGCCTGAAGATTGCTGCCGTCAAGGCTCCTGGCTTCGGCGATCGCCGCAAGGCCATGCTGGAAGACATCGCAATCCTGACCGGCGGTACCGTGATCTCCGAAGATCTCGGCATCAAGCTCGAGAACGTCACGCTCGACATGCTCGGCCGCGCCAAGAAGGTTTCGATCTCCAAGGAAAACACCACGATCGTTGACGGTGCTGGCCAGAAGGCTGACATCGAAGGCCGCGTCGCACAGATCAAGGCCCAGATCGAAGAAACCTCTTCCGACTACGACCGCGAAAAGCTGCAGGAGCGCCTTGCAAAGCTCGCTGGTGGCGTTGCCGTTATCCGCGTTGGCGGTGCAACGGAAGTGGAAGTGAAGGAGCGCAAGGATCGTATCGACGACGCTCTGAACGCGACCCGCGCTGCTGTTCAGGAAGGTATCGTACCGGGCGGTGGTACTGCTCTCTTGCGTTCTTCCACGAAGATCGCCGTCAAGGGTGCAAACGACGACCAGGAAGCTGGCATCAACATCGTTCGCCGCGCTCTGCAGGCTCTGGTTCGCCAGATCGCAGACAATGCTGGTGACGAAGCTTCTATCGTTGTTGGCAAGATCCTCGAAAAGAACGAAGACAACTTCGGCTACAACGCTCAGACCTCTGAGTATGGCGACATGATCGCCATGGGTATCGTTGACCCGGTCAAGGTTGTTCGCACCGCTCTGCAGAACGCAGCATCCGTTGCTTCGCTGCTGATCACGACGGAAGCCATGATCGCAGAACTGCCGAAGAAGGACGCTCCGGCAATGCCAGGCGGCATGGGCGGAATGGGCGGCATGGACATGATGTAAGACCTGCGGGTCTTTACATCTGAGCCATCCGGTTCAGTGATTGGAAGGGCGTCGGGAAACCGGCGCCCTTTTTGTGTTGTCCAAGCGCGGTCACAAAGCTGTTAGACGAGGCTTACGGAACTGTGCGCCTCACTCTGGAAAGCTCAATAATAGCCGTAACCATTATGGCTCTTGCGGTAGATGTTGCGAGAGGCGCGGTCCTGCATGCGCTCGATCTGGCGGCGCTCTTGCCGTGTCACATAGCCATCGCGTGCGGCACGAGCTTGTGCGCGATCAATGCGTTGCTGCTGGCGCATGAGCCTATGGGCTTCGCGTGGCGTCAACTCACCCTGGCGCAGAGCACGGTTGATGCGATGCTCCTGACGATATTCCCTCGCCTCCGAGCGATAGGTCTGCGCAAATACAGGCACCGAAGATACCATGACCAGAGCCAGTGCACTGATGATGAGCTTTTTCATGAGTCTCTCCTTCCAATCTTTATTTTATTAGAGACAGGATGAAGTAGCGCGGCTGAATGTGAGATGAAGTCGTCATTCATGAAGTTGTTCGATCACGACGGCTCACGCTGCGCTCACAGTCATGTTGTCAACTATTATCAAACAATCCGTCTTCGACTGTTCATCTTTCTTGCTGCGACGTTCTGGCGCATAGTCCGTCCATCAAGTTTCAACGCCGCCACGGCAAATCTGGAGACATCCTATGTCCACCACCAATAATGCGCTGATCCTCGTTGCGCGCATTCTGCTCTCCTACATGTTCATTACATCGGGCTTCGGCAAGCTGGCTGATCCGGCTGGTACGGCTGGCATGATTACCGGCGCTGGCCTTCCTGCGGCGACTGCTCTTGCCTACCTCGCCGGCGCATTTGAACTGGTTGCCGGTCTTGCCGTTCTGGTTGGCTTCCAGACCAAGATCGTTGGTTTCGCGCTTGCGGCCTTCTGCATCTTCACCGGCGCTGTCTTCCATTCCGGCACCATCGCTGTTCCTGGCTGGCCGGATGCGGCTCTCGGCTGGCTGAACACGCTGAACGGCATCATGATGATCAAGAACTTCACGCTGGCGGGCGCTTACATTCTGCTCGCCACTGTTGGCGCTGGTGCATTCTCCATCGATGCTCGCCGTGGCGCTGCCCCTGCCATCGCATAAATCAAGTCTGACCTCCCAGACATGAAGAACCCGCCGGAAGCAACTTCCGGCGGGTTTCTTTTTATTCAGCGAAGTGTTGTTTTTAAAGTGCTGCCTGAACGGCCTTCGTGATGCGGGCGACGGTTTCATTGCCCTCATGCTCCGGCTTTCTGGCGCGTACGAGACAGGCTTCCGAGCGCAGGATCACGCCATCGGAGAGAAGCTTCAGATGGTTCGCCTTCAGCGTGGAGCCGGTGGAGGTGATATCCACGATGATATCCGCCTGCCCTGCCGCTGGTGCGCCTTCCGTGGCACCAAGGCTCTCGACAATACGATAGAGCTGAATGCCGTGGCTGTGGGAAAAATGCTGCTGCGTGAGCCGCCAGTATTTGGTAGCAATCGCAAGGCGGCGACCATGGCGGGAGCGGAATTCCGCGGCCACATCGCCAAGGTCTGCCATGGTTTCCACATCGAGCCAGATATCCGGCACGGCCACCACCACATCCGCATGACCGAAGCCAAGACGTGCGGCAATTTCCACGCGCTTATCCGCTTCCGCCAGACCTTCGCGAATGAGGTCTTCGCCGGTCACGCCGAAATCGACCGTACCGTTTCCGATCTCGCGGGAAATTTCCGAGGCTGAGAGGAAGGCGATCTCGACATCGTCAAAGCCTTCAACACGACCGCGATAGGAGCGGTCATTGCCAACGGCGACGATCTTCATGCCCGCCCGTTCGAACACAGCAGAGGCATCGTCCTTCATTCGGCCCTTGGAGGGCAGACCGATGGTAATGGTCATCGAAGTTCTCCGCTCTTGCGCGTCGATTCCGCCCGAAAACCGGCATCCACTTTTCGGATCGACGCGCCCTCCAATGCTTTCTCAATCCGGTCCAGCCACATGGAAAAACCGACGGCTGGAATGTGATCTTTCGCGCCAAGCAGGGTCAGCATCCGGTCATAGCGACCGCCACCCACCAGCACATCATGGTCACCGCGCACGGTTATTTCGAACACGAGGCCAGTATAGTAATCGAGTGGACGACCGAAAGCGGCCCGCCAGGTGATATCCGCCAGCGAAGCGCCTGCCTTTGCCAAGGCCGCGACACGTGCGTCGAAGCCCGCAATCGCCTCATCCAGCGGCAGACCGGCAGAGCGGGCAAAATCCGCCAGAACGCCCGGCGCATAGCGCAGCGATACATTGATGGAGAGGAATTCCTTCAGCGCATCGAGCTTTGCAGTATCCAGCGACGCGCCAGCCAGCAGCCGCTTTTCCTTCAGGCGGCGCACGATTTCTTCCGGTGTACGGCTGGCATTGGTGAGATAGCCGGTGCGCTCCATCTCATCCTTCAGGTGCAGTGTAAGCCCCGCGTCATCGCCAGCTTCCAGCAGCATTTCCACTTCAGGCGACAAACCGGCGACAGGTTGCGGCTTGGCCAGACGCGCAATCATCGCTTCCAGCACATCGGTCTGGCCGAAGGCGCGCACCAGGCGACGCTGCCAGCCGGAAGGCAGGCCAAGAGCCGCGACAACCGCCTCGAAAACAGCCTGATCGCCAATGGTGACCGCAAAGGCGCGGCCCGGCAAAATCTGTTGCAGACAGGCCAGCGCGTCCGCCACGCTGCGGGCATCGGCAGTCGCTGCATCCTTTTCGCCGAGATCTTCAATACCCGCCTGATAGAACTCGTTTGCCCCTTCGCGGCGCTGGCGAAACACCTGCCCCAGATAGGAATAACGCTTTGGTGTGCCGGTTGCGGTTTCGATATGGCGCAGACAGACCGGAATGGTGAATTCCGGGCGCAGGCAGAGGCTGTCTCCCCGCTCACTCTCAGTCAGGAAAATCCGGCGGCGCAGATCCTCACCCGCCATATCCAGAAAGGGTTCGGCGGGCTGAATGACCGGCGTATCCACGCGCGAGGTGTTGCGGGCAGCAAACTCCGCCAGGATCGTTTCGGCAAAATCCGGCATATCGGTCAGGGGCATGGGCTCAGGCGCCCTTCGCCCGGCGACGATCTTCTGCCTGGGCTGCAAGAATTTCCTTCACCTTCGCCACCAGCTCCGCTTCCGGCACCATGACCTGCGCCACACGCGCCTCGCGCCATTCGGCATTATCGGTGATTTCGCCGGACAGGCGTTTGCCTTCGATCAGATCCTTGATCTGCACCACGCCCTCAGCGCGTTCATCGCCGCCCTGAATGATGGCAATCGGCGCGCCGCGACGGTCGGCATATTTCAGCTGGTTGCCGAACTTCTTCCAGTTGCCCTGATACATTTCGGCGCGAATGCCCTCATTACGCAGCGCCTGCGTGAAGCGCTGGTAGCGCCCCATGGCCTCCACATCGCCATCCATAACGGTGACGAGAACCGGCGCCAGAACCTCATCCTGCCCCAGCTTGCCGAGGTTCTTCAGCGCCGTCATCAGGCGCGAGACACCGATGGAAAAGCCCGTGGCCGGAACCGGCTGCCCCATGAAACGGGAGACGAGACCATCATACCGCCCGCCACCACCCACGGAACCGAAGACGACCTTTTCGCCCTTCTCATTGGTGACGTCGAAGGTGAGTTCGGCCTCATAGACCGGGCCGGTATAGTATTCGAGGCCGCGGACGACGGAGGGATCGATCTTGATGCGGGAGGCATCATAGCCTGCGCTGGTGACCAGTGCGCCAATGGTGTTGAGTTCCTCAACGCCTTCTGCGCCCTTGGAGGTTCCGGCAACCATTTCGGCCAGTTCAGCCGCACTTTCCGCATAGTTCTTGATGCCGACGAAGAAGAGTACCTTCTGGATCTGCTCCTCGTTCAGCCCTGCACCCTTGGTGAAGTCGCCGCTCTCGTCCTTGCGGCCTTCGCCGAGCAGCAGCCGCACCCCTTCCGGGCCGAACTTGTCGAGCTTATCGATGGCGCGCAGCACGTTCAGGCGACGCGCCGCATTTTCATCGCCGCCAAGGCCGATGGCTTCCATCACGCCATCCAGAACCTTGCGGTTGTTGACGCGGATCACGTAATCCCCGCGTTTGATGCCGAGTGCTTCCAGCGTATCGGCCATCATCATGCACATTTCTGCGTCCGCGTTCACGCCCGGTGCGCCAACGCTGTCGGCATCGAACTGCATGAACTGGCGGAAGCGGCCCGGGCCGGGCTTTTCGTTGCGAAATACATAGCCTGCGCGATAGGTGCGGTAAGGCAGCTGGATTTCGTTGAAGTTTTCCGCCACATGGCGGGCCAGCGGCGCCGTCAGGTCGTAGCGCAGCGACATCCACTGGTCGTCATCGTCGGTCAGCGAGAAGACGCCTTCGTTCGGGCGGTCGCTATCGGGCAGGAATTTGCCCAGCGCATCGGTATATTCGAACAACGGCGTCTCGATCGGGTCGAAGCCGTAACGCTCGTAGACTTCGCGGATTTTCGCAACCATTTCATTGGTGGCATGGATATCGGTGGCTGTCCGATCGACAAAACCGCGCGGCAGGCGGGCCTTCAGTTTCTGCTGTTTTTGCTTCTTGTCGCTCATGATCGTCTTCCATTGCCACGGCTCTTCGGAAAAGCCGAATTTTGAGCGGTTTCTTAGAGGATGGCGCTGCAAGCGGCAAGGGCGAAGGGTAGAACTACGGTGCCCTTGCGGATATAAATGCCCGCCAATTCGACGCTTTCTCTCCCTCAACCTTGCAAGGCCCATGATTCTAGAAGCCCTGAACTATGGTGCAAGCTGGCCGCTGACGCCTGCCACCTTTCGCCCGCATGTTTCTTCATCCGTGCGGCTGTGGGCGCGGGCGCGGCGCTGCGCAAAACATTGGGCCGCGCATGAGGCACAGTCGAAGGCGCATATGCTCGCCGCCCTCAAAGAGCTGAAGCAGCGCCGCACGGCGGTGGTTCTGGGCTCCGGTCTGTTGCGCGATGTGCCGATCCGGGAACTGATTGCGGCTTTCGATACGGTCGTCCTCGTCGATCTGGTGCATCTGGCCAGCATTCGCGCCTGGGCGGCCCTGAACGGAAAGAAGAAGCTGCGGCTGATCTCCCGCGATTTATCCGGTCTCGATGTGGCAAGAACGGGCCAGATGCCGGAACCGCTCTCTTTCCTGCGGCAGGTGCCTTATCTGGATTTCGTGGTCTCCGCCAATCTTCTCTCGCAGATCGGCGTTGGCGCGCGGCGCGTGCTGGAAGCCGAAAGACGCGATGCGGATGCCATTCTGCCGCTGATGATCCGCGCCCATCTGGAAGGGCTGGCCGCCCTGCCCTGCAAAAGCTGCATCGTGACCGATGTGGATTATGAAATGCGCAACCGGCAAGGCGATCTGCTGGAACAAGGCGATCTTTTGGCAGGGGTTGCGCCGCCAAAAGCAGTGTCCACCTGGGAATGGACGGTTGTTCCCTTCGGCGAGATGAGCCGCGACAGCATTGCCGTGCATCGCGTGATCGCCGCATAAGGCAATCACGCATGTGAACAGAAATTCACTTGCCAAGTGCGGCAGTATGTCTAACTCTCTTCGCATGCGCCGTTTTTCCGTGCTTGCAATGTTTATGAGCCTTTTGCTGCAGCTTGCCATGCCTGCCATGGCCATGCCTGTGCCGCAGGCCATGAGCCAGAGGGAGCACGGCGCGCATGATCATTCCGGCCATCATGACAAGACGGAGCTTAACAGGGCCGAGCGTGAGCAAACGCCGCAAGTGCCGCATTGCCCGCTGGCCGCTCCTGGCTGCACCATTGCCATGTGCATGGTCTGCACTGCTCTGCCGCCTCTGGTTCCCGTGGCCGATGCCCCAGGCGCTGTTGGCGGCGCACCGGCACCGGATCTGGTTCAACCTCTGGCGCAATCCACGCCGCGTCCGCTTCTGCCGCCGCCACGCGCCTGATTCTGTTTTTCTTAAACGAAGAGAATAGGTTCAATCGCTTACGGAGAAGATGACCATGAACATCTCAACCCTTTCCGCTGCCGTTCTGGCACTTGGCCTCCTTGCTTACCCTGCCCTTGCGCAGGACATGAAGGGACATGACGGACACGCCGCCATGGCTACGGATGGCTCTGCCTCTACCAAGGCTTTCGAAAAAGCCAATGCCGACATGCACAAGAACATGATGATCACGTTCAGCGGCAAGACGGATGTGGATTTCGTGCGGTCCATGATCCCGCACCATCAGGGTGCCATTGACATGGCCCGGATCGAACTTGAGCACGGAAAAGACCCGGAAATCCGCAAACTGGCCGAAGAGGTGATCCAGGCGCAGGAAGCGGAAATCAAGATGATGAAGGAATGGCTAGCCAAGAACGACAAGTAATCGCAATTCCATGCAATGGTCCGCATCGCGGGCCATTGCCTTGCCGGAGATGGCGGATACCTTAGGAGGCTGACTGTTCAGGGAGGTTTTGCCATGACATCGCGCCCGTTAACGGTGATCGGCTTCGATGCCGACGACACCTTGTGGCAGAACGAGCAGTTCTACAAACTGACGGAACAGAGCTTTCGCGAGCTTCTGGCAGACTATGCCGAAGGTGAGCTGGTCTCCGAGCGGCTCCTGGAGGCCGAACGGCGCAACCTTGCCCATTACGGTTTCGGCATCAAAGGCTTTACCCTCTCCATGATCGAGACCGCGCTGGAAGTCACCGATGGCAAGGTGCCCACCAAAGTGGTGGGCAATATTCTGGACATCGGGCGTGAATTGCTGAAACACCCGGTGGAATGCCTGGCGAATGCCCGCACGGCGCTGGAAGCCTTGCGCGGCCAGTATTTTCTCGTGTTGATCACCAAGGGCGACCTGTTCGATCAGGAGCGGAAGCTGGCGCAATCCGGGCTCGGCGATTTCTTCGATGCGGTGGAGATTGTCTCGGACAAGACCGCCACCACCTATCGTCGCATTTTCGGCAAGCATGGCGAAGGGCCGGAACGCGCCATGATGGTGGGCAATTCATTGAAATCGGATGTGGTTCCAGCCCTCGCCTCCGGCGCCTGGGGTGTGTTCGTGCCACATGAACTGACCTGGGTTCTGGAACACGTAGAAAAGCCGACGGAGGCACCGCGTTTCCGAGAAATACTCGACCTTGGCGAACTGCCGGCGCTGATCGACCAGCTCTGCTCAGGGGCGAATGAAGGACGCGCGTAAGGCTTCGATTTCCGGCTGCTTGTAGCAGCCATCCAGATGATCGTTCACCAGCCCCATGGCCTGCATGAAGGCATAGACGGTGGTGGGGCCAACGAAGGTCCAGCCTCGTTTCTTCAGATCCTTGGAAAGGCGCACCGACACCTCTGTCGTGGGGTTGGCGCGCAGCGTTTCCAGATCCATCACCGCCGGACGCTGCTCCTTCTTTGGTTCGTAAGACCAGAAGAACCGCGCCAGCGAGCCGAATTCCTCGCGCAGTTCGATGGCACGGCGGGCATTGTTGATGGTGGAATTGATCTTGCCGCGATGGCGGATGATGCCCGCATCGGCAACCAGACGCTCGACATCCCCTTCATCGAAACTTGCTACCTGATGAAAATCGAAGCCGGCAAAGGCCGCGCGAAAATTCTCCCGCTTGCGCAAAATCGTCAGCCAGGAAAGGCCGGACTGGAAGCCTTCAAGACAGATTTTCTCGAACAGCCGCACATCATCCGTCACCGGATGGCCCCATTCATCATCGTGGTAGCGTTGGTAATCCTCCAGATTCTGGTGCCAGAAGCAGCGGCAGCGGCCATCCATGCCCTCAATAATGCCCGGCTTCACCATTCAACACCTCATTTCCAGCACCCGCGATGCATTCGTTCAGCAGGCATCAACCATATTTGCGAACCAGCAATTAACCTTGCTGAAAGCTTTCGCGCAATCCGCGCATTCGAACCACCCGAAATTTACCATTCGCTTGGCTCTTCCGCGTCAGGGTCTCTGCCACATTGAATGCCACAGATGCAATTGCAGCAAGAGGATTGGAGCCGATGGCGAAGAAAGCCATGATGTTGATCAGTGCCGCGATGATCGGCCTCATCTCTGCAGAGGCTAAGGCCAATGATCGCTACCGGGAGCGCCCGCCGGTGGTTGTCAGCCCGGATCTCAGCGCCCCGTGGGTCATGCAGCTGGGTGGGCAACCGCGCCCACCGGCAGGTTATCGCGTTCAAGCCGTGCGGCCGCAGGTCAGAGACTATCGCGACCCCTCAACGCGCAATGCGGGCCAGCAGCGCTCCGTCTACCAGCAGCGCCAGCCGGCCTATGTGGTGCCGCAAACGCAATCCACACGGCTTCGCACCGACCGTAGCTTCGTGGATCGTCCAGCCCGCGCGCCCGTTCAGGCCGCTGCCATGCAGCGCGTACCTGTCATGAAGGGAAACATCGAGCCGCAATTCCTGCCACAAATGGTTTCCTACCAAACCCAACATGCACCGGGCACCATTGTCATCGATACCAACAACCGCTTCCTTTATCTCGTGATGGAAAACGGCCAGGCCAAGCGCTATGGCGTGGGCGTTGGCAAGCCGGGCTTCGAATGGGCAGGCACCCACAAGGTAACCCGCAAGGCGGAATGGCCGAGCTGGCACCCGCCGAAGGAAATGATCGCGCGTGAAGCGGCCAAGGGCCATTATCTGCCAGCCTCCATGCAGGGCGGGCCTGAAAATCCGCTGGGCGCGCGGGCGCTCTATCTCGGCTCCACGCTCTACCGCATCCACGGCACCAATGCGCCCTGGACCATTGGCAGCGCCGTCTCCTCCGGCTGCATTCGCATGCGCAATGAAGATGTGACCGACCTTTATGGTCGCGTTCCGGTGGGCACGAAGGTTATCGTGATGTAAATGCCGCAACCGGGGTGGAGAAATTGCCTTTTGCCAAGGCATTTTCACCCCGGATACTTGCTTTTAAAATGTATCCGGCAAATTCTCGGCTTGGTTGTTTTTAAGCAAACTGGGGATGGGGATGAAACTGACAAGAACGGGCATGGCCTTCATGCTTGCGGCTTCCACGCTGCTGGCCTTTACCGAGACGGCTGCGGCCTTCACGCGCGCGGTTGAACCGACACGTGGCGCCAGCAATGTGACACAGGTTGTTCAGCGCAAGCAGGTGGATGAAAAGTTCCAGCGCCGCGTGGTGAGACTGACCACCAATGAAGCCCCCGGCACCATCATCATCGATACCAACAACAAGTTCCTCTACTTCGTCGAGAGTAACAATCGCGCCACCCGTTACGGTGTGGGCGTTGGCCGCGAGGGCTTCGGCTGGTCCGGTGTCGTCACCATTGGCCGCAAGCAGGAATGGCCGGAATGGCGTCCGCCCAAGGAAATGATTGCCCGTGAGGCACGCAAGGGCCATATCCTGCCGACCGTGCAGAAGGGTGGCGAAGATAATCCTCTCGGCGCCCGCGCCATGTATCTCTACAAGGGCGGGCGTGACACGATCTTCCGCATTCACGGTACCAACCAGCCCTGGACGATTGGTCTCAACATGTCATCCGGCTGCATCCGCATGATGAACAAGGATGTGGAGCATCTTTATGCGCGTGCTCAGATCGGCGCGAAAGTCATCGTGATCGGCCCAGGCAACAAACAAGGCAATGTCGCCTTCGAAGATCGCGGCATCGATATTCTGCGCACGATTTTTGGTGGGTAGAGCATTTACCTGAGAAAAGTGTGTAGCGGTTTTCCGTCCGGAAATGCGTAAATACAAAGAGTTAGAGCGGTTCGGCGTTCTCGTAAAAGAATGACCCGCTCTAAGACAAACTGCGGCGGCGGAGCAATTCGCCGCCTGCTCAGTCAGCCGAGCTTTTCCGGCTTCGGCCCACCATAGGCCCAATCCAGCAATTCCACGGTGTGAAGAATGGGCATATCCGTGCCGCTGCCGATCTGCGTGATGCAGCCTATGTTGCCGGTTGCGATGACATCGGCCTTCGTTGCCTCGATATTCTTCACCTTGCGGGCCTTCAACTGGGCGGAGATCTCCGGCTGGAGAATATTGTAGGTTCCGGCAGAACCGCAGCAGAGATGGCCTTCCGCCGGATCGCGGACGGCAAAACCCGCCTGACGCAAAAGCGCCTTTGGTTGAAGGGTAATCTTCTGTCCATGCTGCATGGAACAGGCGGAATGATAGGCCACGGTCAGCCCACGGCTGTCCTGCTTCGGCAAATCCAGCGTCGCAAGGTATTCGGTTATATCCTTTGCGAGAGCTGAAACGCGCTGTGCCTTTTGCGCATAGGCAGGATCAAGCCGCAGCATGTGCCCGTAATCCTTGATGGTGGTGCCACAGCCGGAAGCGGTGATGATGATGGCATCCAGCCCGCCGGATTCGATCTCGCCAATCCAGGCATCGACATTCCTGCGGGCAAATTCCAGCGCCTGTTCCTCACGCCCCATGTGGTGAACCAGCGCGCCGCAACAGCCCTCCCCTTGCGGGCGGACGATCTCCACGCCGAAACGGGTCAGCAGCCGCTCCGCCGCCTCGTTGATACGCGGATCGAGCACCGGCTGGGCGCAGCCCGAAAGAATGGCCACGCGCCCCTTCACCTCGCCCGTCACCCTTGGGCGGGGTGCATCGGAAGCAGCGGCCAGGCTTTGCGGCGCAAGGTCCAGCATGGCGGAAAGCGGTTTGGCAGAGCGAAAACCGGCAAACACAAAGGCAAAGGGCCGCCCCAGCTGGGCTGCCTTCAACGCCAGACGAAACCGCTTCGGGTAGGGCAGAATGCCTGCCAGCAGCGCACGGATAAACCGATCCATCAGCGGTCTGCGATAGGTCTTTTCCACATGCACACGCGCATTGTCGATCAGGTGCATATAGTCCACGCCGGAGGGACAGGTGGTCGTGCAGGCAAGACAGGAAAGGCATCGATCCAGATGGGTCACGACCTGGCTATCGGCAGCGCGACCATTTTCCAGCATATCCTTGATGAGATAGATGCGCCCACGCGGGCTATCCAGCTCGTTGCCGAGCGTCACATAGGTGGGACAGGTGGCCGTGCAGAAGCCACAATGGACGCAGCGCCGAAGGATCGCCTCGGACTCGGCCACATGCGGATCGGCAAGCTGTTCGGCGGTAAAATTGGTCTGCATCGCTCAGTCCCTCGCCATCTTGCCGGGATTGAAAATTCCCTGCGGATCGAATTTTTCCTTTACCCGCCGCGACAGCAATGCCACGGCACTTGGCAAGGGCTCGAAGCTGTCGCACCAGGAGCGCATCTCCTCGCTCGCTCTCAACAGGTTGGCATGGCCGCCGCCAATCTGGTGCATGACATGGCGCACCAGTTCCGCCTCAGGCTCCGCTTCCATCCGCATCCACACCAGTCCGCCCTGCCAATCGTAAAAGGCGTCGATCCCTGCCTCCAGGCGCAGCGCCGCCACCATCTGGAAGCCGGAACTGGGGGCGACGGAGACACGCCACAAAGGCTTTTGCGTTCCATCGCAATAGGGGCGGACGTCGCGGATCTCCTGCCAGAGAAGGGTGCTTTCCTCCGCATCGAGACGAGAGACAGGCCCGAGCTGTCGCATCGCCTGTTCCAGCTTGTCTGCCCGAACGGTGACAGAAGCAGGCAAGCCCTCCAGCCGCAGAACCGTGGCGGCACCCTCCGGCAGCATCCCATTGACGAAACGGCTACGCACACTCTCCGGCAGATGGGCAGCACCGGACACTTCAACCGGAAGACCCATGGCAATTGCCATGGCGCGCGCCGCCTCGGCATCCTCCAACCCGCTCAACACAATCGTCTGCTGATCCTGTGGGCGTGGCAGAACACGGAATGTGACTTCGCTCAGGAATGCCAGCGTTCCAAACGAGCCCGCCAGCAGCTTGACCAAATCGAGCCCGGTGACGTTTTTCATGACACGGCCACCGGCACGCAACACCTCGCCCCGCCCGTTGATGAAGCGCAGACCGAGCAAGCTGTCACGCGCGGCACCGGCGACGAAGCGGCGCGGGCCAGAGGTATTGGTGGCAAAGACGCCGCCAATCGTCGGCTCACCTTGCGTCCCCATCATGCCGCGATGGTCGGCCGGTTCGAAAGCCAGCATCTGCCCATGCTCGGCCAGGGCATCCTCCACGTCCGTCAAGGGTGTGCCGGAGCGTACCGTCATGACCATTTCCGCCGGATCGTAAGCCACAATGCCGGAAAGTCCGGCAGAGCGCAGAACCGCATCGGCCTGAACGGCATTGCCGAAGCCGGAGCGCGTATTGCCTCCCGCTATGGAGAGCGTACGCTTTGCCTCGGCACAGGCGCGGATCATATCCGCCGCCTCATCTTCGCGTGTGGGAACAAGCAGATTGCTCATGCGGCAGGCCGTCCATCCAGCGGGAACACTTTGGAAGGGTTCAGCAGCCATTGCGCATCGAAGGCCGCGCGCACCGCCATCTGTTGATCCAGTTCCGCCTGGCTGTACTGGTGGCGCATCAGATCGCGCTTTTCGATGCCAACACCGTGTTCTCCGGTGAGGCAGCCGCCCGCATCCACGCAAAGCTTCAGGATTTCATTGCCCGCCGCTTCCGCCTTTGCCGCCTCCACCGGATCATTGGCGTTGAAGAGGATCAGCGGATGCATGTTGCCATCGCCGGCATGAAAGACATTGGCAACGCGCAGGCCAAAGCTCTGAACGATCTCTGCCGTGCGCTTGAGCACATGAGACAGCTGGCTGAGCGGTACGGTGCCATCCATGCAGATGTAATCGGCAATGCGGCCCGTAGCACCGAAGGCGGATTTTCGCCCCTTCCAGATGAGAGCCGCTTCCGTCGCCGACTGGCATTCGCGAACCGTCTTCACGCCATGGCGACGGGCGATTTCGACAATGCTTGCCAGCATGGCCTCCATTTCGGCTTCGGACCCCTCCACCTCGACAATCAGCAGCGCCTCGACATCCAGCGGATAGCCCGCCTTGGCAAAGGCTTCGCAGATTTCGATGGCGGGCTTGTCCATGAACTCGATGGCGACCGGGATGATGCCTGCGCCAATGACATCGGCCACGCAGGCACCGGCCTCTTCCGAACTGTTGAAACCGAAGAGAACCGGCCTTGCCCCTTCCGGCCGCGCCAGGATACGCACTGTCGCCTCGCTCACAATGCCGAGCTGTCCTTCGGACCCGCAGACCAGGCCGAGCAGATCGTAACCGGCGCTATCCAGATGCTTGCCGCCAAGATCGATCACCGTGCCATCCGTCAGCACCATTTTCACGCCGAGCAGATTATTTGTGGTGACACCATATTTGAGACAGTGCGCGCCGCCGGAATTCATGGCCACATTGCCGCCGATGGTGCAGGCAAGCTGCGAACTGGGGTCAGGCGCATAGAAAAATCCATCCGGCCCCACCGCATCCGAAATGGCAAGATTGGTCACACCGGCCTGCACCGTGGCCGTGCGGGCAAAGGTATCGACCTCCAGTATTCTGTTCATCCGCGAAAGGCCGATCACCACGGCATCTTCCTGGGGAATGGCGCCGCCACACAGAGATGTGCCCGCCCCGCGCGGCACGACCGGCACGCCATAGCGGTGGCAATATTTCAGAATGGCCGCAACCTGCGCCGTGGTGCGCGGCAAAGCGACCGCAAGCGGCAGGCGGCGATAGGCAATGAAGGCATCCGTCTCAAAGGGCACCAGCTCGCGCGCCTCATGCACCAGACAATCCGGCGGCAGAAGGTCTGCCAGATCCGAGATGATCGTAGCGCGGCGAGAGAGCACCGCCTCCCTTGGTTTCAGAAATGAAATGGCATCAGACAAAGCCGCCTCCCCCGTCCTCTTTCTCACATTCCTGTCATCTTTGGGCACTGCCAGCAACCGTGCCGATGCCGGTCATTGGCTTCATATGCATCAGTTACCATATAAAGCTGGGTAGCCGGTTAAGGCTGATGCAACTTATGTCACCTACAATCTGTTTGTGGAGGACGGTGCTGCAACCGCTAATAAAGCACAATTGCCATTGAACAGCTGTGCAAAGCATGATTCAAGTTAACCATGTCCTCTTTGAAAAGGAGCCACACGCCAAGTGAGCCTTTTAAGCCGAATAGCCCGTAATCTGATGCTGATGATGCGGCGTCCGCCGCGTCAGCAATATGCTGCGCTTTGCTATCGGGTCGATCCTATTCTGGGTCTTCAGGTTCTGCTCCTCACAAGCCGTGAAACGCGGCGGTGGGTTATCCCCAAGGGGTGGCCCATGAAGGGGAAGAAGGCGCATGTGGTGGCCGAAATCGAATCCTGGGAAGAGGCTGGCGTCAAGGGCAAGGCAGAAAAGCAGCCATTTGGCTATTATGCCTATCTCAAGAAGCTGAAAACCGGGCTGAAAGTGCCGGTGCGCGTTCAGGTCCACCCGCTCCAGGTGGAGAACGTGCTCGATGAGTTTCCCGAAATGGGAACGCGCGACCGCGTCTGGACCGATTGCCGCGATGCGGCGTCTCGCGTGCAGGAGCCGGAATTGCGCAATCTGATCCTTGCATTTGCCAATCGACCGGCTAACAGGGTACCGGCAAAGGTTAAGGCGGTTGGCCGCTGATTGCCTGAGCTTTTCTTGCCGCAACGGTCGATGAGCGCAGCCGTTCTGCGATCGTCTAACAAGCAGTCGGGAATGAATGCGTGGAGCGTGATGGAACAAAATCGCCTCTGGATGGACAGGGAACACACGCTTCCCCTGCCGCCACGCTTGGGCGTAAGCAGACACTGGACAAGGATCTGGAGAAGATCAATCTGGTGGAAGATGCTTCCCGTCATCTTGGGCGCCGCCTTGCGGCTCCCGGTGCAGCCCTGCTTTTCATTGTCGGCGTCGTGCTGGTGGCGCTTGCCACCCTCAGCGGTCATCCCAGCAGCCTGATCGCCGTGACGGCGGCGGTTCTGGCCGCCTATATGGCCATGAATATCGGCGCCAACGATGTGGCCAACAATATTGGCGCCGCCGTTGGCGCGCGCGCCCTCAGCCTTGGCATGGGCCTGGCCATCGCCGCCTTCTGCGAAATCGCTGGCGCCCTGATTGCGGGCAACAAGGTGGCAGGAACGATTGCAAACGGCATCATTCACACCGAAATGCTGGCCAGCCCGGAACATCTGGCCCTTGCCATGATGGCCGCCCTGCTGGCCGCCGCCGCCTGGATCAATATCGCAACCTGGATTGGCGCGCCGGTTTCCACCACCCATGCCATTGTGGGGGGCGTACTGGGGGCAGGCATTGCAGCGGCAGGTTTCAACGCCGTTCAATGGCAGGTCGTCGGGGCCATCGCGATCAGCTGGCTGCTCTCCCCGCTTCTGGGGGCCATGGTTGCCATTGCGGTGCTCGCCTTCATCAACAGTTTCATCATCTACGTACCGGACAAGCTGGCGGCGGCACGCCGCTGGGTGCCGGTGCTCATGGGCCTGATGTTCGGAGCCTTCACCACCTATATGGTGCTGGTTCTGCCCGATGATATCATCATGATGACCAGGCTGAACGCCTCGCTGGCCGGACTTGTCACGGGCATCGGCGTCTGGTTCGTCAGCAGACCCCTGATTGCCCGCAAATCGGCGGGCCTCGAAAACCGTGAGCGCTCGCTCCGCGTCCTGTTCCAGTTTCCGCTGGTCATCTCTGCCGCATTGCTGTCCTTCGCGCACGGCACCAATGATGTGGCGAATGCCATCGGGCCGCTGGCCGCTGTCGTCGCAGCCCTTCAGCAAGGCCCCGTGGTGGGGCAGAGCCACATACCGTTCTGGGAACTGGCCATCGGCGGCGCTGGCATTTCCATCGGCCTGCTTCTGTTTGGGCCAAGGCTGGTCAACCTCGTGGGCAAGGGCATCACCAAGCTTAACCCCATACGCGCCTACTGCGTGGCGCTTTCTGCCGCCATGACGGTAATCCTGGCCTCCAGCATCGGCGCACCAGTCAGCTCCACCCACATTGCCATCGGCGCCGTGTTTGGCGTCGGCCTGTTCCGCGAATGGTATAATCGCCATTCCAGCCGCAGGCAGCGCTATCTGGCCATGCGCGCCGAAGAGCAGGCCGTTTCAGCAAAGCCGCGCCCCAGGCACAAGGATGTCAATATCGATGAGGTGAAGCGCCGCTATCTGGTTCGGCGCTCGCATCTGCTGACCATCATTGCCGCGTGGACGGTCACCGTTCCGCTATCGGCGGCCCTTGCGGCTGGCGTAACGATGATTATGTTCCGGCTTTTCGCCTGAGGCATTTCCGGCAAATGCCGACCTTCAAGGATTGAGAGCAGGTTTACCCATGCGCGCCAATTTCCGCATGCAGCGGCTTTATCTTGCACAGCCGCTCCACCCCGGAGCCTTCATGGAGGCCTCCTCCGAACAGTTCAATTACCTGGTCAACGTTCTGCGCATGCAGGAGGGCGACGAGGTGCTTGTCTTTAACGGGCAGGATGGGGAATGGCGTGCCACGCTGTCCTTCCCCAGCCGCAAGAAGCTGATGCTGACGGCTGTGGAGCAGACGCGCCAGCAAACGCCGCTTCCCGACCTGCACTATCTCTTTGCGCCGCTCAAAGTGGGTCGACTAGATTATCTGGTACAAAAGGCGGTGGAGATGGGAGCCGGTTTGTTGCAACCCGTGATGACCCAGCACGTGCAAGGCAAGATCACCAATCTGGACCGGCTGCAGGCCAATGTGATCGAGGCGGCGGAACAATGCGGCATTTTGTCCGTGCCGGAGGTGAAGGCACCCGTGCGGTTGAAAGATCTGCTGGAGACCTGGGACGGCGCGCGCCGCATCATCTACTGCGATGAAGGGGAAGAAAGCCAGAACCCCCTGCCCGTTCTGAACAATGTGCGCGAAACCAGTCTTGCCCTTCTCGTGGGGCCGGAAGGCGGCTTTTCGGAGGAGGAGCGCAGCCTTCTCCGCGCGCTTCCCTTCGTGACGGCCATTCCCCTTGGCCCGCGCATCCTGCGGGCCGATACAGCCGCCGTTGCAGCACTTGCCGTGGTGCAGGCCGCTTTGGGCGATTGGCGGTGTTAGCACGCTGGCGCAGGACCGCTGATTAGTTTTAAAAGAAATTCACTTGCACCGTGCTTAGTTCCGGTACAAGCAGCCACATTCTGCGGAATGTCTCCAAACTTAATGACTGGACAAGGTCTCCCATGGCCCGTGATACGACCGATAATACGCCTCTCAGCTCGACCTCAGAACTTGCTGCCTATCTGGCGAAAGGCTGCAAGCCTGAAAGCGAATTCCGCATCGGCACGGAGCATGAGAAATTCGCGTTCTTCCGCGCGGATAACAGCCCCGTTCCCTATTTCGGCGATCGCAGCATTGCCGCCCTTCTGACGGGAATGCAGGAAAAGCTCGGCTGGGAGCCGATCATGGACGGCGACAATATCATTGGCCTTGGAGAGGCCCATGGCATGGGCGCGATCTCCATCGAGCCGGGTGGCCAGTTTGAACTTTCCGGCGCACCGTTGGAAACGCTGCATGAGACCTGTCGCGAATCCAACCAGCATCTCGCCGTCCTGCGCGAGATTGCCGAGCCCATGGGCATTCGCTTCCTCGGCATTGGCGGCAGCCCCAAATGGACGCTGGCGCAAACGCCACGCATGCCCAAATCACGCTACGAGATCATGACCCGCTACATGCCGAAGGTGGGCAGCCATGGCCTCGACATGATGTATCGCACCTGCACGATCCAGGTGAACCTCGACTTCTCGTCCGAAGCCGACATGGCGCGGAAAATGCGGCTTTCGCTGAAGCTGCAATCGCTGGCGACTGCCCTCTTTGCCTCCTCGCCCTTCACCGAAGGCAAGCCGAATGGCCTGCTTTCCTGGCGGGGCGAAATCTGGCGCGATACGGACAATGCCCGTTCCGGCCTGCTGCCGGCTGCGCTGGAAGACGGCTTCAGTTTCGAAGCCTATGTGGAATGGGCGCTGGATGTGCCGATGTACTTCATCGTGCGCGACGGTCGCTATCACGATTGCACGCATGTGACCTTCCGCCAGTTCATGAATGGTGCCTTGAAGGGCGAGGTCACGCAGTGGCAGCCTACGATGGGCGACTGGACCAACCATCTCTCGACGCTTTTCCCGGATGTGCGCCTGAAGCGCTATCTTGAAATGCGCGGTGCCGATGGCGGCCCCTGGCGTCGCATCTGTGCGCTGCCCGCCTTCTGGGTGGGCCTGCTCTACGACGAAGACGCCATGCAGGCCGCAGAGGATGTCACAAAGGACTGGTCGCTTGAGGATGTCAGCGCATTGCGCGATGCCGTTCCCGCCCAAGGGCTTTCCGCCACCATCAAGGGCCAGAGCCTGATGGACATTGCCCGCGAGATCGTCACCATTTCCGCCGATGGCTTGAAGCGCCGTCAGCGCCTCAATTCAGAAGGTCAGGACGAATCAATCTTCCTGCAACCGCTTGAGGAAATTCTGGCGAAGAAAAAGGTGCTGGCCGAAGAAATGCTCTCTCTCTTCAACGGTCGCTGGAACGGTTCTGTCGAGCCTGCCTTCGAGGAATACCAGTACTGACTCCCTCTCGATCATTTTCTTTTGGGCGATAATGCGTATCGCGGTTGAAAACCGCTGCACAGTTTTCGCGATGCGCTATAGTACGAAAGATAACAATGATCCGGAGAGGAGCCGACTGAATGCTGCCGCTGTTCGATATGATCATGAGGGCGCAGAATGGCGCTGCCATGGATGCCATGGCAAAGCAGTTCAACCTGGCGCAGGAACAGGCGGCTCAGGCCATGGCAGCGCTGCTGCCGGCCTTTTCTTCCGGCTTCAAGCGCTCCAGCGCAAACCCCTATGATATGAGCTCCCTGATGAACGCCATGTTCTCAGGCAATTATGCCAAGTATTTCGAAGATGTTGGCAAGGCTTTCACGCCGCAGGGCATGGCTGATGGAAATGCCGTTCTGGAGCGGCTTTTCGGCTCCAAGGACGTTTCGCGCGCTGTGGCGGAACAGGCCGCGCAGCTGACTGGCATTGGCCAGGAAGTCTTGAAAAAGATGATGCCCGCCATGGCCGACACGCTGATGGGCGGGCTTTTCAAGCAGATGAGCGGCCAGATGGCATCCGCCAACGCCTTTTCACCGGAAGCCATGGGCAAGATGACCGAGCAGTGGCTGCAGGCAATTGGCGTGCAACCCAAGCAGAAGCAGCAGATCGATCCCTTCTCCTTCGATAACCCGATGCTGCAGGCCATGCGCAGCTTCTGGGGCATGGACAAAGCGGAACAGCAGGCGCCGGGCGGCAACAATCCCTTCCTGGACAATCCCTTTGCCAAGGCATTTCAGGATATGATGAGCGGCAGTTTCCAGCCGCGCAGTGCTGCGCCGGACGCCGCCTCGCAACCGAAACCGGATCAGGCTCCGCCGGAAACCGATGCGTTCAAGGCCATGCTGAACAGCATGTTCGATAGCGGCGTGGAAGTGCAGAAGGCCTATCAGAAGAACCTTGAAGCCGTCATGGAAGGCTATCGCCGCGGCACAGCCTCGAAAACGGAAGCCTGATAAAAAAGGCCCGGCGGGTGGGGAACCGGCCGGGCAAATGAGCAGGGATATTGGCGTACCCTGCGGGGGAAAATGAATGGGCGTTCCGGTGCGACGGGAGGCTCTTCATCACGCCGGAACGATGCGGAGTGGAAGGGACACTCCGCAAGGCAATCAACGACTGCGTGCAGGCTTTCCGGTTTTGCGCCGACGCGCAATGCGCGGTAGGGCATCGAATGGATCGTCCAGCAGGTGCGTATTGTCCAGAGCCGCGGTCAGATCGTGCCGCGTCAAACCCAGATCGCGAAGACGATGATCATCCAGTTCCTGGAGCTGGCTGAGGGCCTTGCGATTTCTCAGGCCGCGCAAAACGGATTTCACACGCGCCGTGAAGGCAGCTGTAAAGCCCTCAACTGTGATGGCGGGCGATGAGTAAAGCATCCGTTCAGTCGTGCGCATGGGTCATTCCTTTCTGCAGGCACGAGGGGTCACATCCTCCCCGCGAAAGGGAAGAGTGGATCGATCATAGAGAGTCTGGAGAACCCAACTTCTGAGAGTAGGTCCGCATTTCTATGTTAGCCTTATCGCCGATTTTTTATTGATCAGTCCAACGAATGTTTCTAATGATTGATATCAGCTAACCTGATGGATCAACCATGTCCGCACCTCTCGATATTGATCAGTTGCATACCTTCGTTGCGATCGTGGACACCGGGAGCTTTACCAAAGCTGCCGACCGGGTGTTCAAAACCCAGAGCGCCGTATCCATGCAGATGCGCAGGCTGGAAGAGCGTGTCGGAAAACAGCTTTTTGCCAAGGATGGGCGCGGCAACCGCCTGACGGCAGAGGGCGAGAAACTGCTGAATTATGCGCGGCGAATCATTCGTCTGAACAATGAAGCCATTGCTGCATTTGATGATAATCGCCTGGAAGGCACGCTGCGCATCGGAACGCCGGATGATTATGCCGATCGTTACATGCCGGAGATTATCGGACGCTTCGCCAAGACGCACCCCAATGTGGAATTGTACATTGTGTGCGAACCATCCATCGACCTTGCGGAAAAGATGACGCGCGGCGAGCTGGATATTGCACTTGTGACCCATAATCCCCGTGCACGCCAATCGGATGTCGTGCGCACGGAGCCGCTGTGCTGGGTTGCCTCTGCCAACCATCCCCTGCGGGAAGACGCCCCGGTTCCGCTGGCCGTGGGACGGCGCGACTGCAACTGGCGGCAACTGGCCTGCTCCGCGCTGGATGCGGATGGGCGCGACTACCAGATTCTTTTCACCAGCTGGTCTTCCACCGTTGTGGCGGCAGCGGTTCTGGCGGGCATGGCGGTCTCGGTTCTGCCGGAATCGGCGCTGCGCCCCGGCATGCGGGTGCTCAGCCAGGCGGACGGTTTCCCGCCTTTACCGCCGGTACAGATTGGCCTGATGAAGCGCCCCGGCCTTTCCACCTCGCTGATGACGGCCATTACCGACCACATCACCGCCTGCCTCGATAATATTTCGCCTGCCGTGTCGCCCGATGACGGCGATGGCGCAGACATCAAGCCCTTTGGCCGAACCGGAACACGGCTGCGCAGCGTTCCCATGATGCCTGGCTGGTAGCAAAAATGGCCCGGAAAGGATTGCCGGGCCATTTGCGTTCAAAAGAGGTTTGTGGTCGCTCACGCCGCGAATTTGCGCCGATAGGCATCGGCCGGGGCGGCCGTGGCCTTGCCGGATAGCGTGAAGTGGTTGACGAGATCGGCGAGATCGTGAGAGCGATTGCGCATGTCGTTCACGGCTGCCGTCGATTGCTCGACCATGGCGGCGTTCTGCTGCGTTCCCTGATCCATCTGAGCAACAGCCTGATTGATGCCGCGCAGGCCATTGGCCTGATCTGCGGCGGAAGAGGCAATATCGGCGATCAGCTGATCGATTTCCGTTACCTTCTCGACAATGCCGCTTAGCGTATGGCTGGTGGTCTCAACCAGCGTAACACCGCGCTGAACCTGATCGGAGCTTGTGGCGATCAGGCCGCGGATTTCCTTTGCAGCATCGGCCGAACGCTGTGCCAGCGCACGCACTTCGGATGCGACAACGGCAAAGCCCTTGCCCGCATCGCCAGCCCGTGCCGCTTCCACGCCTGCATTCAGGGCGAGAAGATTGGTCTGGAAGGCGATTTCGTCGATCACAGAGACGATCTGCGTGATCTGGCCGGAGCTGGTGGCGATTTCCGCCATGGCCGCTTCCGCATCGCGCATGATCTGGCCGGAACGGGTGGCGTCCTGCTTGGCGCTGGATGCAACCTGCGTGGCCTTTGTCGCTCCGTCCGATGTACGCCGAACGGTGGCTGTGATCTGGTCAAGCGCCGCCGCAGTCTCCTCCAGAGAAGCAGCCTGCTGTTCGGTGCGGCGGGACAGATCATTGGTGGAATTGGCAATCTGTTCCATGCCGTTGCGAATGTCTTCCACCGTGGCGGAGATCTTCTGCATGGCAAGATCGAGCGCTTCCGTTGCCCGGTTCAAATCCTGCCGCGCACCATCGGTTTGATCCGGCAGACGCTCGTGCAGACGCAAGGCGAGATTGCCCTGTGCAAGCGCCGTCAGCGCCTCGCTCAGAACGGCCATGGCCTTGCTGTCTGCCTCGGCAGCAGCCAGTTGCTCGCGGTGGCGCTCTTCCTTCTCCCGCGCTGCCGCTTCATTAAGGTCGTTCATGACGTGATGGACGCCGATGGCCAGATCGGTCAGCACCACTTCCATCATGGTCTGGATCAGTTCATTGCGCTTGGCGCCAGAGAACCGGCTTTCCTCCAGCACAGCAATGATCCACTGCGTGGCATAGACGGATGTTGCCTGGTAGATGAACTTCGACAGGCCGAGATGTGCTGCCACATCCCGTATGATCTTGGCCTGCCCCTCAAAGAAGGCCTTGTCGAACTGGCCGGTAAAAAGCTTGCGAGCCTTTTCCGCCTCCCGGCGCAGAAGATCCGGAGGCAATTGCTTCAGGGACGGATCAACGGCCTGATAAGTGCGGGTCATCACCCGCTCCAAATGCTTTTCAACCCGGCGGAAGAGTTCTTCGCCGCGCGCTCTTTTCTCGCCCGACCAGGGCAAAAACTCGTCTTCAATCGTGCTCATTGCAACCTCGTTCACCGCAAGTGCACAACTTCTGCCAAGTAATCATTTAAATTTTTATAATAACTTTTCGCATATTCCGGCTTCACTGCTTTTATTCTGGATATTTCCAGTCAATATCCGCGCAGATCGCGGATATATTCATATTTTAGACTTAGCGCATACAAGGCTTGCCTGCACCTACAGCGTCAGATCGAGAACGATTCGCCCATCGATCTTCCCTTCTTCCATGCGGTGGAAGATGTCGTTGATGTTCTCCAGACGATCCCAGGAAAAATGCGAGGCCACCTTGCCTTCACCGGCAAAAACGAGGCTTTCCTCCAGATCCTGCCGTGTGCCGACGATGGAACCGCGCACCGTGATGCGCTTCAACACCGTATCGAAGACGGGCAGCGAAATGAAACCGGGCGGCAGGCCGACCAGCGACATGGTGCCCTTGGAGCGCAGGAAGCCATAGGCCTGTTCCATGGCCTTGGGTGAAACCGCCGTTACCAGCGCCCCGTGGACGCCACCCGTTGCCTTTTGCACCTGTTCGACTGCATCGGGCGCGCGGCCATTGACGGTGAGATCAGCCCCGAGTTTTTTGGCCAGGTCCAGTTTCTCATCGAAGATATCGGCAGCGACTACATGCATGCCCATGGCCTTGGCATATTGAACGGCAAGATGACCGAGGCCGCCCACACCGGAGATGACCACCCATTCGCCCGGGCGCACTTCCGTTTCCTTCAACCCCTTATAGACGGTGACGCCTGCGCACAGGATGGGCGCTGCGGGGCCGAAATCGAGATTATCCGGCAGACGTCCGCAAAAGTCCGGGTCGGCAAGGCCATATTGTGCGAACGTGCCATTGACGGAATAGCCGGTGTTCTGTTGTGAGGGGCAGAGCGTTTCCCAGCCAGTCCGGCAGGGTGTGCAGCAGCCGCAGGCGGTGTGCAGCCATGGCACGCCGACACGATCGCCTTCCTTGAGGTGCCTGACGCCGGCACCGAGCTTGGCGACATAGCCAACCCCTTCGTGGCCTGGAATGAAAGGCGAGTTCGGCTTGACCGGCCAGTCGCCGTTGGCGGCATGGAGATCGGTATGGCAAACGCCCGTCGCCAGATATTGCACCAGAATTTGCCCCGGGCCGGGCTCAGGTACTTTGACCTCTTCTATGACAAGAGGTTGCCCGAAGGCACGGACCACAGCGGCTTTCATTGTTTCAGCCATCATTCTCTCCATCTCGAACGAAAGGACTGGACGTTTTCGCCCAGTCCATTTGTAAAGGAGAATGAGGCTCAGCTTATTGATTTACCGCAAGATCGAGAAACTCGCTCAGGTCAGCACCATCCAGATTGCCAGCCAGATCCACATCAGCGCCAAAGCCGCGAATCCGAAAATGAAAAGCGGCCTGCGATGTCCAATGCGGTTGGTGGTGACGTGGATATAGCTGTGAAGGTAGCGGGAGGCCACGAACAGCCAAGCCAGGATGACCGTGCCGATATTGTCTGCATTGACAATGTAGATTGCGATGCAGCCGACATGGAAGAAGATCGGCAGTTCGAACTGGTTCTTCAGGTTGTTGTGCACGAAGAGACTGTCTTCCGGCTCCGTCAGGTTCTGGCGAAACTGCGAAACCGTGGCCCGGCCCGCCTTCACAGCTGCAACGCGCCGGCGCGACAAAAGTACATAAAGCACGAAGACCAGAACCACATGCGCGAACATGGGCCAAATCATCGATTGATCGGTAATCATTCAAGCCTGCCTTTTCCAAATCGTATCGCGATTTTTCAGCTTCGCCACATACGCTTCAAGTCTTTGTTCTACCGCATTGTCTAACCGCAAAACCGCTGCGCTCATTTGCGCAAACGAAGCATCTCTGTGCCGGAACCATCCTCACCGGATATGGTCCATATACCTTCCAGGAGGTCATCACCCTTTACCTCATAAATGACGAGGCCAATACTCTGGCCAAGGATGTAGGAGGCAGCAAAGGCATTGTCATAAAGCATGCAGATGCCGCTGGAAGAGGTATCGCCTGTTTTCCACTCGATTGAACAGGTCGTTTCGCTGGTCAGCTTGATACGGGCTGTACCCTCGTATTTGCTGCCGTCAAGGTTGGTTCCGGCGACATCATAGGTGCCAGCCTTCACCGTTTGCGCCTGGGCCGGAAGCGCAAGCCCCGCAACCAGAAGCCCGCATGCCATCCATATCTTCATGAAAATCCCCGTCTGGTTTTCCGACCCCTCGTCGGCAGACGCAGGATAACGGGGATGGTGTGGCTGGCAACTGTGCCAGCCACAACGGCGATTGAAAAAGACTCAGCCAGCGCCGCCCGGATAGTTCGGGCTCTCGCGGGTGATTGTCACGTCATGTGCATGGCTTTCGCGCAGGCCGGCACCGGAAATGCGTACGAAGGTCGCGCGCTCCTGGAAGTCCTTGATGGTCGCGCCACCCACATAGCCCATGGCAGCCTTGAGACCGCCTGCAAGCTGGTGCAGGACGCCGGAAACCGGCCCCTTGTAGGGAACCTGACCTTCGATGCCTTCCGGAACAAGCTTCAGCGTATCGCGCACTTCCGCCTGGAAGTAGCGATCGGCGGAGCCGCGGGCCATGGCGCCGACGGAGCCCATGCCGCGATAGGCTTTGAAGGAACGGCCCTGGTAGAGATAAACTTCGCCCGGGCTTTCATCGGTACCGGCCAGCAGAGAGCCGACCATGCAGGCTGAAGCGCCCGCGGCAATGGCCTTGGCCAGATCGCCAGAGAACTTGATGCCGCCATCGGCGATAACCGGAATGCCCTGCGCCTCTGCCGCTTCCACAGCTGCCATGATTGCCGCAAGCTGGGGAACGCCAACGCCTGCAACGATGCGCGTGGTGCAGATGGAGCCGGGGCCAATGCCGACCTTGACCGCATCGGCACCGGCATCGATGAGAGCACGCGTGCCATCTGCCGTGGCCACGTTACCGGCCATGACACGCACGGATTTGGACAGTTTCTTCACGCGGGCGACCGAATCCAGAACGCGCTGCGAATGGCCATGCGCCGTATCCACCACCAGCAGGTCCACACCGGCATCGATCAGACGCTCGGCACGTTCGAAACCGTCATCGCCGACGCTGATCGCCGCAGCGGCACGCAGGCGGCCCTGCGCATCCTTGGATGCATTCGGGTTCAGCTGCGACTTCTCGATATCCTTGACGGTGATGAGGCCAACGCAATGGCCCTGCGAATCAACCACCAGCAGCTTTTCGATACGGTGCTTGTGCAGAAGGCGCTTGGCCTCGCTCTGATCGACGCTTTCCTTCACCGTGATCAGGTTTTCGCGCGTCATCAGCTCATAGATCTTTTGCGTCGGATCGGACGCAAAGCGCACATCGCGATTGGTGAGAATACCGACCAGACGGCCCGTTTTCTGACCGCCACTGGCGCCGTTTTCAACCACCGGAATACCGGAAATGCCGTGCGCCTTCATCAAGGAGAGGGCTTCCGCAAGGCTGGCATCCGGGCCGATTGTGACCGGATTGACCACCATGCCGCTTTCAAACTTCTTGACCTGGCGAACTTCCTCGGCCTGTTCCACAGGCGTGAGGTTGCGGTGGATGACACCCAGACCACCAGCCTGCGCCATGGCAATGGCCAGGCGGCTTTCGGTGACCGTATCCATGGCGGACGACAGAATCGGGAGGTTAAGCTCGATATCCTGCGCGATGCGGGTGGAGATGTTCGTCTGTCCCGGCATGACTTCAGAATGACCCGGCTGTAACAGCACGTCGTCAAAGGTCAGCGCATCTGCGCCGGTTGCGGATTCAATGATTCGAGCCATGGCCAATTTCCTTCGATAAAAGGAAGCCCGTCCCGGCAGGAGGATGACCGGAAGCGTTCTTCAGGAATGGGAAGTTGGCGAGGGCTGGTAACACGGTTATGACGGGAAGGAAATAGCAAAAAGCCCGGGCGGTAAAACCCGGGCTTCAAGATTGAGCGATATCGCACCATGCGCTCAGAGATCGAACTGGTAACTCTTCGGCACAAACCGGTAGCCGGTCTCCTGCTTTTCAATGAAGCCAACCGCCGGGAAAGGCATGTGATAGCCAAGGAAGGCGATCTTGTCCGTCGCGATCATGTCAAACACCTTCTTGCGCGTGGCGGCAGCGGCAGCCTTGTCCATGTCGAAGCGCACTTCCCATTCGGGCCTTTGCAGCGACAGCACAAAGTGATTGGCCGTGTCGGCCGTCAGGATGAGACGCCGCCCCGCCGATTCGACAGCGTAGATCATATGGCCCGGTGAGTGCCCAAAGGCATTCATGCCCGTGATGCCGGAGGTCACGGAGGCATTGTCGCCGACGAAGGTGGTTTTTTCGGCGAGCGGCTTCACATTGGCCAGCACTGCCTTTTGCCCGTTTTCGGCAGGCGTGCCGACGCGCGCATCCGCCGTCCAGAAATCATATTCCGTCTGGCCCACGATGTATTTTGCATTGGCGAAGGCGGGCTTGCCGTCTTCCATGAGACCACCGATGTGGTCGCCATGCATGTGCGTCAGAACAACGATCGTCACGTCTTCCGGGCGATAGCCGACAGCGCTAAGCCCTTCCAGAAGACGACCGGCTCCTTGCGCACGCCCTGCCTTGCCCATGCCGGTATCGAACAGCACCACTTCGCTGCCGGTATCGATGAGGACAGGCGAGAAGGAATTGACGAACTGATCTCTGGGCAGAAAGTTCTTCTCCAGCAGGTCGCCAACCGTTTCCGCGCTTTGGTTGGTGCCGAAGGTTTCATTCGGCTTGCCGGATACGCGAGCACCGTCCTTGATGACGAAGACCTTGAATTCACCCAGCTTGAAGCTGTGCGTGTCGGGTGGCAGTTGTGTTGTCATGCTGCTATCCGTTGCGGGTTGCTGCGTTGCTGTTTGTGCAAAAGCGCGGCCTGAGAGAATTGCCGGAGCCGCCAGCACACCGATGCCCGCGCTGCCCAGCAACACGCGCCGTCCCATTTCGATCCTTGCCATTTCATCCTCCAGTTGCGGGCCTCCGTTTGCGAGCGCCCCCCGTTTTCGGTGGCCTGTTCAGGCGCTACAGAACATAATCACCCAACATCGCCTGAAAACACCCTTCACGCAGACGTGAGGGGTATCACTGGAACTATGGCTGACAGGTGCTTTCAATCCCATACCGGGAATTCACTGGTCAGACATTGCAAGCAGGCGTAGGAATGGGCCCTACCCGACGCAATTTGCAAGCCGTGCCGCAATGAATCGTATCATACCGCTGATCCTCGCCGTTGCTCTCTTCATGGAGCATATGGATTCCACCGTCATTTCCACCGCACTTCCCGCCATAGCCGTGGATCTCGGTGTCAGTCCGATTACACTGAAGCTGGCGCTGACCTCCTACATGGTTTCACTTGCGGTTTTCATTCCCGTCAGCGGCTGGATGGCGGACAAGTTTGGCGCCAAAAACATCTTCCGGCTGGCCATTGGCGTCTTTGTCATCGGTTCGATCCTGTGCGCGGTCTCTTCCTCGGTGCTGGCCTTCGTGCTGGCCCGCTTCCTGCAGGGCATGGGCGGGGCCATGATGACGCCGATCGGCCGCCTCGTCCTGTTACGGACCACGCAACGCAAGGACCTGGTTTCAGCCATGTCGCTGCTGACCATTCCAGCGCTTGTGGGGCCGCTCACCGGCCCGCCCATCGGCGGCTTCATCACCACCTATTTCAGCTGGCACTGGATTTTCCTGATCAATGTGCCCATTGGCTTGCTGGGCATCTGGCTTTCCACGCTTCACCTTCCCGAATTGCCGCCGCGGGGCGCGCCACCCCTCGATGTGACCGGCTTTTTCCTCACTGCCATTGCGGCATCGGGCATTGTGTTCGGGCTTTCGGTCATCAGCCTTCCGGCGCTGCCATCCTTTGTGGGCATTGGGGCAACCACGCTCGGCTTTATCTGCGGCGCGCTTTACGTGGTGCATGCGAGGCGTCACCCGAACCCGATCCTGACGCTCGGCCTGTTTCGCAACACCGCCTTCCGCGCCTCGGTCAGCTCCGGCACATTGTTTCGCATTGCCACGGGTGCAGTGCCCTTCCTCATGCCGCTGATGCTGCAATTGAGCTTCGGCATGACGCCATTTCAATCAGGCCTCACCACCTTTGCAGGCGCAGCTGGTGCCATGGCTGTGAAATTCATGGCAAAACGTGCCTTTGCCGCCATCGGCTTCCGCACGGCACTGCTCAGCGCCAGTGTCGCCGGCTCCGCCATGACCGCTATCAACGGCTTCTTCACCCCGACAACGCCGGTTCTGGTGATCACCTTTTTCCTCTTTGCGTCAGGCCTTGCGCGCTCGCTGTTCTTCACCGGGGCAAATGCTCTCGGCTATTCCGAAATCAGCGATGAGGAAGCAAGCCAGGCCACCTCGATCAGTTCGGTGATGCAGCAGGTCAGCCTGGCATTGGGCGTTGCCTTTGCGGCCCTGGTTCTGGAAACCTCGTCCTTTCTTTCCGGCACACATTTGCAGCTGGCAGATTTCCACATGGCCTTCTTCATCGTGTCAGCCATCTCGCTCTGCTCACTGCTGCCGATCATCAGACTTCATCCCCAGACCGGCGCTGCCGTTTCCGGCCATAGACGCTTCTCCAAGGAAGCCGCCGAAGCGCCAGGGGAATGATGTCAGAGGGTTTCCTCGTGCTCTTCAGCAGCCTCTTCCTGCATGACACGACGCCCCTTGAAGCCCTTGGCCAGAAGGAACATCTCGACCGATTCCGAACGTGAGGAAGCGGGCTTGATGTGCAGAACCTGCCGGAAATTCTGCTTCAGCATGTTCAGAAGATCGCGCTCGGTTCCGCCCTGGAAGGTCTTGGCCAGAAAGTGGCCGCCCTCTGCCAGAACTTCGACGGCGAAATAGGCAGCCACTTCGCACAAATGCATGGTACGCAGGTGATCCGTTTTTTGGTGGCCCGTGGTGGGGGCCGCCATATCCGAAATAACCAGATTAGGCGTGCCGCCCACCGCTTCGATCAGCTTTGCCGGCGCTTCCGGATCGAGAAAATCCATCTGCAGGATCTTGACCCCGGGAATGGGCACGACTTCCAGAAAATCGATTGCCGCAACGCGGATATCCTCTTCCGTCGAATTGGTTACCTTGGCAGCAATCTGCGACCAGCTGCCCGGCGCAGCACCCAGATCGATGATGCGCCGTGCACCCTTCAGGATCTGATGCTTCTCATCAATTTCCAGCAGCTTGAAGGCAGCACGCGCACGATAGCCTTCCAGCTTCGCGCGCTGCACATAAGGATCGTTGATGTGGCGTTCCAGCCAACGGCGCGAGGAAGCCTTGAGCTTGCCCTTCTTCACCTTCTGGCCGAGTTTGCGCCCGATGGGGGTCTTGGTCATCGATGCATCTCCGCGGCACCGCGTGCCGATTGTTCCGCGTGGCGGCGTCCGCGCGTGCGTCGCCACACACCGTCATCCGCCATCATATCCGTTAATAGCCCTTCGCGAAGCCCTCGATCGGCAACCCGCATGCGCCTGGCCGGCCAGCGCCTTCGGATCGCCTCCAGAATGGCACATCCTGCAAGAACCAGATCGGCGCGATCCGGACCAATGCATGGATTGGAGGCGCGTCCCTGGAAATCCCAGGAGAGGAGCTTGGCCTGCATTTCGCTGACTTCGGCATCGGAAAGCCAGAGGCCATCCACCTTGCGCCGGTCATACCGTGGCAGATCCAGATGGACACCAGCAAGCGTCGTCACCGTTCCGGAGGTGCCAATCAGGTAGAATTCCGGATCGGCATCCTGTTCGTCTGCGGATCCGAAGGCCGGGCAATCGAAACCCGCCAGCATGGCCTCCACCTCATCCACCATGGCGGAAAAGATGGCCGGCGTCACATCGCGCCCGCCATGACGCTCCGACAGCGTGACCACGCCAACCGGCAGAGATGTCCAATGGGTGATGTGGTTGGCCAGACGGCTGGAACGGTTTTCCTGAATGCGCAAAACCGCGATTTCCGAGGAACCGCCGCCGATATCGAAGAGGACAACCGAGCGTGCCTCGCGCCCAACCAGCGAAGAGCAGCCGGACACCGCAAGGCGGGCTTCGGTTTCCCGGTCGATGATCTCAAGTGTGAGCCCGGTTTCGCGGGTCACCCGTTCCAGAAACACCTCGCCATTGGCAGCGGCACGGCAAGCTTCCGTGGCGATCAATCGCATCTTGCGAATCTGGCGCGAAGCGAGCTTGGAGGCACACACCTTCAGCGCCTCGACCGCGCGATCCATCGCGTCGTCCGACAGACGGCCCGTGGCTGCGAGCCCCTCCCCCAAACGCACGATCCTTGAAAAGGCATCGACCACACGGAATTGTCCCGGCCGGGTTGGCTGGGCAATCAAGAGACGGCAATTGTTCGTGCCAAGATCGAGGGCCGCATAAAGATCGTCCGCATGGGGCCGCCGACGCGTCTCCAGCAGAACATCCGGCACTGCGGGCAGTTTCGACCGCTCGCCATGGGCATGGCCGTGACGCGCATGTCCAGCTTTCGCCGTTGCCGCAGTCCCATGCCCGTGTCTCGAACCGGCCTTTGAAGCGCCCGACGGTTTCGCGCCGCCCTGGCCAGCGGTCAATGGCCGACCCTGCAGACTGCGCCCCTCACGCGACTTCTTGCCTCTGCCCCGCCGGCGGCCTGGACCCTTGGCGGGCGCGACTTGTTCGGCAGCGCCATTTTGTACTGACGAAGCAGCAGCCTGCGCGGCAGCTTCAGCCTGATTGGCCTCACCATTCGCCGCATGGCCTGCCCGTGTTGCCGCCTGGCCTGCTCGCGCGCGGCGGCGCTTGCGCTTTCGCGGAGCGGACTGCTCCGAGGAACCGGGTCGTCCGGCATCCGTGGAAATCGCAGCATCAAGGCCACGCACGGGGGCTGTTGCGGCAGGCGGCTTGCCGCCCCGCTTCGCCCTGCGACGCCGACGGGATTTTCCGCCCGGTCGTCCTTCTGCCGACGCCCCGCCTACTGGCGGCTTGCCGCCGCTATCGGGGTTCATCACTGTCTTATCCATTGGCCGCGCCAGAGCTTTTCAGCACGCAGCGGCGTTCATTGTTTCGTTGAACATAGGATAACAGTCACAAGCCGTTTCGCCAATGCCCTTGTTCAGAAAGCTTGGCAAAGCTCGCCCACCCGAACGAAAGTGGCCAAGAGCGAACCGCCCACACCTGGCGCAGCACATGGCAAGGCTCTGGCGCCCATGCTCCAGCTCTGTGAAAAACTGCAATTCGGCTCTTGATCGCTCCCGGAAATCTGTTACAAGGCGCCCACAACGCAAGCGGTTGCGGCTTATAGCTCAACCAGATGCCCTTAAATCAGCTGCGTTCCAGTCTGACGACATAGTCAGAAGATTGGGGAATAGTTCAATGGTAGAACGGCGGACTCTGACTCCGTTAATCTTGGTTCGAATCCAGGTTCCCCAGCCAATTCTCCCTAAAATGCCTTAATTCCTTGATTTTCCAGTCGTGCCGGATAGTGTTTTGGCATCATTGGCGACCTGATGCCCAAAACTGGTGCCCAGAGGTGATGCCCACGCGAGATTTACGCGATGGACGAACCTCGGGGCAAAGACAGGGCATTTGCCATGGCCGTGCGCCACGAGGTCGAGAATCTGATCCGCCGCGGAAACATCTTCTATTGGCGGCCACGCGTCCCGGCCGCTCTCATCAACTGCGGTCCCGGTAGCCGCCTTTCACTCAGCCTTCGTTGTTCCGACCATAGAAGGGCTGAGATCATTGGCCGGAAGCTCAACACGCGACTGGCCGAATTGAAGTTGAACTCGAAGGAAATGATACCCAAGCAACAGCTTCAGAAACTGTTCGAGCATGAGCGCGACAAGGAAGTCGAACGACATCAACACGATCAAGGCGCAATGGCATCGCCATGAGGATCCCGATGGCCACCTTAACCGCGCGGCCATCGGCTTCTGTAGCGTTTCAAGCTGCTCGACCATCTTCAGAAGACCACCCTGTTCATCCAGGAAAGGAGCGGACGGAAAGATTGAGCTTGCGCATCGGGTTTCACAACTGCTCGATGAAGTCCAGGTCGAATTGCAGAGCACATCGCTGAGCGATTTAAGTGGTCCAGCCCTGGCTGCCGACCTCACCCCTTGTGTAGCTCAGCCGCCCGTTGCGCAAATTTGACTTTAAGGACTTCAACGAAACAGGTGGGCGCCGTAGGCTGGTTACAGACCCAGCGCCTGCAGTTGCGCATCAACCCGCTCGCGGGCCTTCTTGGGCAATTTCGCCGCCTTCACATCGGCAAGATTGGCGGGGTTGTCATCAACAATGACCACAGCGGCCATGCCCATTCCGAAATGCGGGGCGCATTTGATGACATAGGCGCCGGCAGTCGTGAAGGTCACCTTTACGGTTTCGTTCATTTTCCCTTTGAAGGGCTGCGCACCTGTCGGTAGCAGTTCATCGACAGTTTCAGCATTGTGGCTCTTGTCGGTCGGCAGGAAGGTCACCGTATCTCCCTTCGCCACCTTGACGGAAGCGGGCTCAAAGACCATTGCGCCGTCCTTGCCCTTGTTCAGCATGTGGATTTCGAAATCAGCAGCCAATGCTGCCGCGCCAAAACTCATTGCCATGATTGCTGCCGTGACTGCGGGGAGGATTTTGTTTTTCATGTCCTTGCTCCTTGACTAAAGCCGGATCGGCTTCCTTGTCAGGACCATACCAGAGCCCTCCCCAGGCTCTTTGCCTTGCAACAAACAACTGGACGATCAGCAGGTTCAGCGATCCTGACTGTCAGCCAATGTCTGAAGCCCGGCCACGTCGCGGACGAGCAATTTCTGTCTGCCGCCTTCCACAAGCCCCTTGGCTTCCCAGGCACTTAATATACGGGACACGGTATGAAGTGTCGTGCCAGTCATCTCAGCGATATCCTGGCGCGTGATCGGAAAGTCGATGCGGACACCTAGAGCTTCCGCCTTGCCTGCCTGTTGTGCCAAGCGTAGTACGGTATGCGCTACACGACGCTCCACCTCCTGGGTCGAAATTTCGCGGATGCGCGTATGGGCCTCCTCAAGGCGTTGTCCAATGGTGTTCAACGCGCTAACGGCGAGATGTGGGCTGCGGTCAATGAACTGCGGCCATAATTCCGTCGGCCAACAGATGGCAAGGCTTTCGATGACGGCAAGCGCCGACCCCGGATAATCGCTGCGACGCAAGGCTTTGGCAAAACCAAACAGATCGCCTGGATGAACCACGCGGACGATGATCTGTTGACCATCGGTCGTCACCTGCGTGACTTTGAGCCTGCCATTGAGAAGCATGAAAAAGTGGCTCGCGGGGCCGCCCTGTTCAAAAAAGGATTCGCCAGGTCCGATACGTTTCGCAACCGCCTGACCGAGCAGCGTCTCGACGTCGGCATCGGGCATCTTTTCAAACATCGGGAAGGATTTGACGACGCTTTTATCTATCTTCAAGCCAAGTCCCCGCCCTGTCCCGCCATTCGACGGGATTATTCTATCAGGAAGACCAGTGTCAACAAGCACTCAGGGAATGATCCCCCTGTCGCGCAGCCGGCTCAGTAATCCAGCGTACCAGCGATCATCGCGCACGAGCCGAAAACCGAGATTCGACGGCGGCGTTCCAACGGCACATCCACCGGATTTGGGGTCACGAACGAAGGAACTGATGGGCGCACGGTGCTGACCGACCGTGACATAGATCCCGCACGCGGTCGCCTCCTGGCTCCATCTTGGTCCAGCCAGATCGACCCGTCTGTGACACGTCGAGGTCCATTCCCAAACGTTACCTGCAAAATCTGCCAGCCCATGCTCGTTCTCGCCAAAGTGCCCCCGTCGCTTGGGAACAGGATTCGCATCGGCCTTTCTGCGCGTCTCCCGCTCGTAATCGGCAAGCCATCGCAAGGCAGGATTGCGACTATTGGGATCCACGCCAAGTGCATCGTCGGGAAATTTGCCACCAGCGGCAAAGGCCATCTGCTCGTGCGTCGGCAGCGTCCAGACCTCTCCCGTCTTGTCGCTCAGCCAGCGCGCATAGCTGACTGCATCATCGTAGCTGATACCCGTGGCGGGAAAATTCGCCCCGTGGACATGTGCCGCAACAATCGGGACACAGCGCCCATCCTGTACGCAACGCCCGTATTCGCCTTCGCTTACCTGATACTTCATCACCGTGAGCGCCCGCGTCAGGCGAGCATCTACCATGGGTCCGTCAACAGCAAAGCCGTTCTTGTAGAACTCACCATCGGCGCGATAGGTCAAGCTGCCCGCAGGAATCGTGACACTCTCGACGAGATCGCCGGCAGGCGTCCTGTTCGTCATTTCGAAATAACCCAGTTGGCCAGCAATGGTCACGGCACCACCGAGAAAGAGGGCCAGGGGAAGTCCGATGGACAGAAGCGACACGTCTTTGTGTTTTGCACGCTGAAAAGACATCGGGTTTGCGCCGTGATGAAAAAGCGGGGAGCAATGCGTCCACGCTGCGAAAGCGCGGACGCACGCGTTATCAATGATTGTTGGGAGTGAGGATTGCCGTCATAAGGTCGTTGTTCCACTCGCCTTCGACCTTGAAATGCGCCGCGGCCCCCTTCTCGAATGCTTCGATCAGATTGTGGTTGACGTAGGCGTAGATCCCCGGCTGATGGAACGTATAGAAGGCGGCACCGGCGGCTCCGCCCGGAATGAACCATGTCTCCTGGTCGAGTTCCGGCGGGTTGGCGAATTTGCCTGTCGCCCACACATAGTCGCCATGTCCGCCGATCAGATGCGGACGGGTGTCCCGGTTGGCCTGCGAATGCAGGATGAGCACCTTTTCGCCCACCTTGGCTTTCAGCGCATTGGCACCCGTCAGAGCGCCGACGGCACCGTTGAAGACGATATGGCTGGGCGTCAGGGTCCTCATCACCTCCAGCGTATCGGCATAGGCGTCGCCATGGCTGTCGTATTTCTTGTAATTTCCTTCGGCATCACGGGGCACGTAGAAATCCTGTTCTCCGACATAATAGACCCGGTCGTAGACGAGGTCATTTCCCTTGTGATCCTTGAGGCCGTCGCGCGGCAAGACCAGGATTGCGCCGTTCATGCCTGACGTCACGTGCCAGGGCACCATGCCGGGAGGGGCGCAGTGATAGACGAAAACACCGGCCTTGGTGGCCTTGAAGCGCATCACCGCTTTCTCACCGGGGTTGACCACGGTCAGCGCGCCACCACCAAGCGCACCGGTGGCTGAGTGGAAGTCGATATTGTGCTGCAGTTCGTTGGTGTCTGGATTGTCCAGCGTGATCTCGACATAATCGTCCTGGTGAACGACGATCATCGGACCAGGCACAGAACCGTTAAAGGTCATGGCATGCACTTCCGTGCCGGCGTCATCCAGGATGATCTTCTTCTCTTCGATGGTCAGCGTAACCTCATAGATCTTAGGTCCGCCAACAGCTTTCTGGGTGTGCGCGTGCACGAAGGGCGGCGCAACTGGTTGAAGCTTGACGCGTTCAAGGCCAACAATATCGGTTGTCGGCGGCTGCAGATTGCTGGGCTGCGGGGCCGCGCCGGTTGCTGAAGCGGCCACAAGCGGAGCCATGGCTCCGGCGAAGGCGGCGCCGGCAAGAATAGAACGTCTGGTTATTTCGAACTGGCTGCTCATGGAACCTCTCCTGGTTAGGAACGAACGTCTCTCGTCCCTTTCATCCAGAAGCTAATCCCGGTCGTTGCAGCAATCTTTGTTCTGGAACAACAATTGTCAGGTAAAACTTGCTCCAGATTTGTCATTGCGCAAAGATAGAGCGACTTTACCCAACCTATTGTCTCTTGAAAAAAGGAGACAAAATATGGGACATGCAAATCAAATCACTCCACCTGGTCGAGGTGGTGTACCGCGAGGGCTTTCGAGCACCGGACCCGTTCTTTTTTCTTATGGGTTCAGGCCATTCTTTTTGGGTGGAGCGGTATGGGCGTGCTGCGCAATGCTGCTCTGGATACTGACCCTGATGGGAACACTCGACATTGCGCAAGGATACGGTGCTTCCGCATGGCACGCGCATGAAATGCTGTTCGGATTTGGCAGTGCCGTCCTGGCAGGCTTTCTGCTGACGGCGGTTCCGAACTGGACTGGAAGGCTGCCCGTGTCAGGTGCCCCTCTGCTGGGGCTTTTTTCGCTCTGGCTGATCGGGCGCGTAGCACTGCTCATGCCGGACGTCACAGGCAATACCATCGCCGTAGCGCTCGATTCCCTCTTCTTGCCCGTGCTCCTGTTGATTTGCGCGCGCGAGGTCATCGCCGGGAGAAAGTGGAAGGACCTCAAGGTGGTGGCAGGGCTCGTCGTCCTGTCGGTTGCCAATATCTGCTTTCACATAGAAACCACGATGGAAGGTGCCCCCGATGTCAGCCCACGCCTCGCCATCGCGGCTTATATCGGGCTCGTCATCATTATCGGAGGACGCATCCTGCCGAGCTTTACCCGCAACTGGCTGGTAAAGGCCGGCGCAAAGCGGTTCCCCGCCTCGTACGACGGCTTCGACACAGGCACGATCATCGCGTCGGCCCTCGTTCTTCTGACCTGGGTTCTTCATCCGGAAGGAGCTGTCACCGCAGCCGCTGCCGCAGTGGTCGCCATCCTGCAGACCGTGCGGCTTTATCGCTGGCGCGGGTGGAAGACGTTTGCCGAACCTCTGGTGCTGATCCTGCACATCGCCTACCTGTTCGTGCCACTTGGCTTTGTTGCGATTGCGGTCTCTGCGGCGGGGCACATGGAAGCAAAAGCGGCCATGCATGTTCTCACCATCGGCACCGTTGCGACGATGATGCTGGCCGTCATGACCCGGGCGACCCGCGGCCATACGGGCCGCAACCTTGAAGCATCGATCATGACCAACCTCTCATATGCGGCCATCATCGTCTCCGCTTTTGTCCGCCCGCTGACATCGGTAATGCCGGACCAGTCAACCCTGATCCAGGCCATAGCGGGGATCTGCTGGATGCTGGCCTTCGCGCTTTATCTCTTGGAATATGCGCCCATGCTGACGCGCAAACGGCGCAAAGCGATCGCGTCCGGATCTTGACCGGCGCTTTCGGGTTTGGTCGCGGCGGGCCAAATTGCCGGTGTCGAGGCACGAACCCGTCGTGCCTCGACCACGTTCATGCGCGCATCATGTCCGGAGACCACGGCGGGTCATAGGTCAGTTCCACATCAATACGGGGGGCGAGTGCGAGCGAAACGACCCGCTCCCTGACGGCATCAACCAGAAAGCCGGAGAGCGGACAGCCGCGTGTCGTCGTCGTCATGCGGATCAGGATCTGATCGTCCGCAATCCTCTCGGCTGAATAGATCAAGCCGACATCAACAACGCTCATTCCGAGTTCCGGATCGATGACATCTGCAAGGGCCTGCGCAACCCGGTCGAACAGGAGGGCAGACGAAATCATTGCGTCACCTCACCGCGCCGGATCATGATGCGGAACGCGCTTCCGGTCTTGTCGTGATTGCCAACCCATTGATGTCCCCGCCTGACGAGCTCCGGGAAAAGCAACAATGGCTCACGCGCAAGGACCGCAAACAGCACATTGCCAGCAGGCAGCGCTTCCAGTGTCTCCAGAATCTCCATCATCGGCTGCGGCGGATCGAGATCCGTCAAATCCAGGTCGACGACAGGTTCGGGCCAGGTGGCCAGATCATCGACATTGTCGGATGCCAGAACTCCGGCATCCTTGGGGAAGAAACGCACTTCATAATCTCCCCCCGCCAGTTCAACGATCTCGTGGAGATAGCCTTTCCGCTCCATGACGGTAAACAGTGGTTGCGGCTTGAACGGTGCAAGCAGCCGAAGCCCTTCCGTCGGCCCGAGTTTATCGACTGCGGTCATAATGGCGATGAAGGGTTCGACCCCTGCCGCAAGCAGGGGTCGAACGTCGAGTTCCGTGTAGGTCAGGGGCATGGGCTCATTCCTTATGTTGTTGGCCTGGTCTGAATGGCCTTAGGGTGTGTGAGCATAGAGAAGGTATGGGCGGATCATGCCGACCGGGAACTTGATGTCCTCCGGCACGTAAGTCAGCCGCCGGGCATGAATGAATTCAAGGGCGAGCATGGAGACAGCGACAAGCTGCAGGCTGGCTGCGATGCGGAACATGATGAGAGCATCAGCCAGGAGAGCAATCAGGCCCACCACGACGCCCGCATGATAAAGGAGAAACCAGATACGGGCGCGACGGTCCCGGATCAGATCCTGGACACGCGGAACAGGCGCACGCCCCATCACGGGACCATAGGCTTCGAGCCAGGTGAGAAACGGCACAATCTTATAGAGCTGGGAGAGGCCGAGGCCGGAAAGCCATCCCATCGCCAGCACGTAGATCGCCGCTGCAGGCAAGGTCTGCGCATCGGGCACCATTGCCGCCCATGCGAGAAGAGCAAAACCGAGGGACAGGTATCCCAATGCGCCAAGGCCAAGGAGTGTGCTGAGTTCCAGCGCCTTGCGACGACGCGCCCGCACCATTCCTGCAATATCCGAGGAAAAGACCCATACACCGCAAGCAAGAAGCGCGAGAGCACCCCATTGCAATGATCCAGCCCCGGGAAGGCTGGAATTCTCGATGAGTGGGCCAAACCACAGGACACAGAGACCCGTGATGAGACTGGCCAGCATCGGGCGCGTTCGAAGGCCGGTCGCAGGCGCCACCAAGAACATGGAAAACAGCCGGTAGCTGACACCCGCGGCGGTGATGCTCATCCAGCCCAAGAGCCCCGACAGGGCGTGAACTGAAACGCCCGCTGTCAGCAATTCCGGCACGCTCTCGACGCCCGCCATGCCACTGAGAACACCGGTGAAGGATCCACCGAGCGTTATCGTGACAAGAAGCGAGATCAGCCCAATCAGCACCATCCAGCCGGAATGATCCACAGACTTTTGCGAGAGAATGGTCCAAGCAAAGGGCAGCGACAGGCAGACAAAACCTGCGGCCAGGCAAAGGGCCCCCGCTGGCATGATCAACAAATCAACATCCAGGCGCCCGCCAAGCGCCAGAAAGCCAATGAGCAAGGCCGACAGTCCGCTGATCAGCAGGATCAAGGCAGGTGCCGCCAGACATCCGAGGCGCGGCGTGGCGGCTGAGAGCACCGGCACGAACTGAAGCAGCGCGCCGCAGAACAGGAGCGCGAGCCAGCCGATCGTTATGAGATGGACAACAACGAGAGTGTCTGGTGCTCCCATACCGCCTGACGGGTATCCGAAGCCGGTGGCCATGGCCGTGAGGCCCAGCAGCAGGCAGGCGATCGACACCGCAAAATACGACATTGTAAAGCGCGATAGGGGCGCACCGGACATCGGAACCTCCTGGCTAGTGACCGCAACAGCACTCGCAGCCGCCCGCCTCAACGCGGGTGATCCGCACCTTCCACACCTCAGGGCCTTGAGAGAGATATTCCCAATCGAATTCGTCCGGATAGCGGCTCGAAATCTGGTGGTGGAGCGGCCGTGGATCGTGGTCGCTGGTGACATGCATAGCGGAACCCGGCGTCAGGCTCGCCAGCCTGCCAAAAATGGTAGGATGGCGCTGCGCTGGCGGGATGATCCGCACATCGATTTCGGGAATGGCACTCGGCATCATTCTCTCCGTGGTTTGATGACAGTCTGGACGATGCGTCCATGCCCCAAGCTACGGGCCATAGCGGTTGGAAACATTGTTCCCGAACAAACTCGATGCACTTTCCGCAGCCAGCTTGCGCAAGGGCAAAGAGGGTGAACGACGCGAAGGCTAAGCAGTTGGGCAATGTCTGGAGAGGACGAAGATGACCGACAGCATGATTGCAAAATATGGCGACGCGCGGTTGCCGCGCTACACGAGCTATCCCACAGCACCGCAATTTTCGAACGCTATCGGATCTGCCGAATACGGCAGCTGGATTGCAAAGATCGGCGCAGGCACGGTGTCGCTCTACCTGCACATTCCCTTCTGCCGTTCGATGTGCTGGTACTGCGGTTGTCACACCACGATCACGGAACGGGACGCGCCTATCGCCGATTATCTCGCGGTGTTGCGCTCGGAAATCGCAATGGTATCGAAACAATCGGACACCCGTTTGGACGTGCGCGAGATCCATTTCGGGGGCGGAACGCCAACCATCATCAGGCCGGACGAATTCCTTGCACTGATGGCGCTGATCCGCACGCGCTATGAGGTTCATCCTCGCGCCAATGTTTCCGTCGAGATCGATCCTCGCACCTTGACGGTGGAGATGGCCGAAGCGCTTGGCGCGGGCGGTGTCGCCAGGGCCAGTCTCGGCGTCCAGAGCTTCGATCCGGTCGTTCAGAAAGCCATCAATCGGATACAGTCGGAGGACACGACAGCCCGTTGCGTCGAAGCTCTGCGCCACAACGGCATCAACGGCATCAATTTCGACCTGATCTACGGTCTTCCGCACCAGACCGTCGCCTCCTGCAGACAGACGGCGCAGGCGGCGATTGCCATGCGCCCCGATCGGTTCGCAGTTTTTGGCTACGCCCATGTTCCGACATTCAAGAAGCATCAGCGCCTGATTGACGAGAGCGCGCTGCCCGATGCACAGGCGCGCCATGCGCAGGCGGAAGCGATCTCGGATGTCCTGACATCTGGCGGCTACATCCGCATAGGCCTCGACCACTTTGCCTTGCCAGAGGATGAACTCGCCCAATCAGCGTCCCTGGGCCGCCTGAGGCGGAATTTCCAAGGATACACGACAGACAACTGCGACGCGCTGCTTGGCTTTGGCGCCTCTGCCATCGGCCGGCTTCGCGACGGATACGTTCAGAACGAGGTTCCCCCGGGCCTTTATGCCCGTAAGGTGATGGCCGGGGAGTTGCCCATCGTCAAAGGATATTGCCTGACCGCAGAAGATCGGCTCCGGGCAGAGGTGATCGAGCGGCTGATGTGTGATTTTACCGTTGATCTCGCGGCGATCTCTGTCCGCCACGGTTTCCCCGCAGATGTCCTCATCCGCTCGAACGCCGGACTGCAGCAAATGGCAAGCGACGGATTCATCGCACTGGACGGTGAAAAAGTGCGTGTCGATAGTGCCTATCGCTTTCTGATCCGCACGGTTGCCGCGACATTCGACAGCTACCTGCATGAAAGCCGGCGCACCTTCAGCAAGGCGGCCTAAGAGCGGGTATTCCCAACAATGTGGGCTCGGAGACAGGGACCTGTCTCCGAGCCCATATTCGGATGCCAAGCCAGGGCTCAGCGTGTCAGGCCGCGGTAGATTGCCGGCAGCACCTGGGGCAATCGCCCGATATTGCCGACGATGGCAAAGCCGTTCCGCCCAAACATGGCCGGAAGGTAACTGCGGGCATCCTTATCGACCGTCACGGCAAAGACCGATGTGCCCTGCCGGCGCGCCTCGGCGACGGCCTTGCGGGAATCTTCCAGGGCAAACCGCCCCTCGTAATGATCGATATCGTTCGGCTTGCCGTCCGTCAGGATCAGAAGCAGGCGTCGGCGGTTTGGCTGTCTGCCGAGTTCAGCGGAGGCGTGACGGATGGCAGCGCCGATCCGGGTATAGTAACCCGGTTTGAGGCTGGCGATGCGCCGCTCCACCGCCGGGCTCATGGCCTCTCCAAAGGCCTTCACCGTTTCGACACGAACCCAGGAGCGGCGGCGCGACGTGAAGGTGAGGATAGAGTGGTTGGTGCCACAGGCACTCAAACCATGCGCCAGAACGGCAATTGCCTGCTTCTCGACATCGAGGACACGATGATCATCGAACCAGGCATCGGTCGACAAGGAAACGTCTGCGAGAATGGTCACAGCCAGATCGTGTCCCTGGGGACGGGAGAGAAGGTGGATCCGCTCGGACCCTTCTCCGCCGGCGGCAAGATCGCTACGCATACGGACAACGGCATCGAGATCGAGTTCCGCGCCATCAAGCTGGGCTTTCAGCGTCTCATTCTTGGGGCGCAGGATTTCGAACTGGCGGCGAACCTTCCGCACCAGTTGCGCCAAGTCAGCCGCCGGCTCGCAAACGGCCGTCTCTGACGCAGCAATCGCCGTCACCACCTTGCAATAGGATGGCATGTATTCGGCCTTGCGGTAGTCCCATTCGGGATAGGCAATCTCCGCTTCAAGCGGACCATGATCGACCCGCTCTGGCGGCAGATCCAAGTCAAACCGAAATCTGGACGACGGCCGCTCCAATCTCTTCCCGAGCGTGATTTCATCGAGATCGCGCGCCGCATCCTTGTCATTCTCCTCCTTGTCGTCCGTCGGGCGATCGATGTTGATCTTTTCCACCATCGCCAGGATCTTCTCGAAGCGGTTCAGGATGAACGGGCTTCGCTGCGTGGTTGGTCTGGCCGCGTCACGCTCCGCGCGGTATTGCCCATGGCCGGCTGCCGCGGCATTCGACCGATCCTCCCCCTCCTCATCGCTCAACGCACCACTCGCCTCCTCGCGAGGTTCAAAGCTCGGCCAGAGTGGAACTGCCATCATCCGTTGGTAACCGGCTGGGGCATGCTGCGGAAAGATCGCCGCTGGCAATGGGTTCGCAATCCCCGCAGCACCGCGCAGGATGCTGACGACCCTATTCTCCACAAGCTGTTCAACCGCTGGAAGATGCCCCCGCTTGCGTTCGAGAAGGACCGCCGCAGACAGGGCGGCATAGGTGCGGGAAAGCCCCGGAAAGCAGCGAATGACACGTCCGGCGGTCTCACCGGCCCGGTCAATCGCTTCCAGATCCGCCCGCATCGGGTCGGTCGATCGAAAGCGCGACAGCGCCATCTGCGCCATATAGGCGGCAAGCCAGATGTAGAGACTTCGGTTGAGTGACCGATCCGGGAAGAGGTCGATGGTCGGCGGCAACATTACGGTGCCTTTATCGCGCAGCGCCAGCGCCATCTTTTCTTCACCCAGCCCCACCAGTTGCCGCAGGCGCAATCTGTGAGAACTGGTGCGCGCATGGGCGGGACCGAGCTGCGCCGCCGCGTCCCCACCGAAGCCTCTGAAACAGGTGGCGAGGATGGGCTTCACCTCATCGAAATGGACCGCCATATCGGGGTAGCGCGGCATGCTTGAGGTTGTGCCGACCAGCCGGTGCCAGACCTTGCCGACGGTTTCTTCCATTTCCAGAAACTCGAACATGGTAACCTCAGGCAATCACGCCGCTTGCGACTTCAAGAAGGGCCACCTTGACGTCCGGGTCATCGGTCAGGGGCTCGATCATTGCAGCCTTGACCGCTTCGCGAACCGGCATTCCGCTGTCGACAAGCGCGGCACAATAGACGAGCAGCCGGGTCGAGACGCCTTCCTCGATGTCCTGATCCTTCAACTGGCGCAGACGACGGGCAAGTTCGACCAAGGGGGCGACCCGCGCCTCATCGAGTCCGCTTTCCGCCGAAACCACGGCGATCTCCTGCGCCTTGGGCAGGAAGCCGAATTCGATGGAGACGAACCGCTGCTTGGTGGATGGCTTCAACGCCTTCAGCAGGTTCTGGTATCCCGGATTGTAGGAGACGACGAGCATGAAGCCCGGCGGTGCCACAAGGTTTTCGCCGGTGCGCTCGAGCGGCAGAATGCGCCGGTCGTCGGTCAAGGGATGCAGCACGACCGCGACATCCTTACGAGCTTCGACGATTTCATCGAGATAGCAGATGCCGCCGTCACGCACCGACTTGGTCAGCGGACCATCGACCCAGACGGTGTCTCCGCCTTTGAGAAGATAGCGCCCGGTGAGATCGGCAGCAGCCAGATCATCATGGCAGGATACGGTCGAGAGCGGCAGGCCGAGACGTGCTGCCATGTGGCTAACGAAACGGGTCTTTCCGCAGCCGGTCGGCCCCTTGAGCAGCAAGGGAAGCTGGCGCGTCCAGGCCATCTCGAAGAGTGCGCATTCATTGCCGCCGGGAATATAGGGTGGAATTTCGACATGTGCCCGCTCCCGGGCCGAAGACAGTAGGTTCATGGATCTTTCTCCTGAGAAGGCGGTATCGGCCCCAGCCGGCTGGGTGGGGCCGGGTTCGGTTCATTCCGCTGCTTGCAAGGACGCAGCTACCGTCCGTTCCTTGCCAGGAACGAAGATCGCCCAGATGAACATGACTGCCGAGATGAGGACGAAGACGCCCGATCCCAGGCGGATCCAGTAGAAGAGAGCCAGCTGATCCTGCACATCCATGTAGCTTTCCCCCAGAACGCGCTGCAGGTGAACCTGAAGGACGCCTGCAAAAGTGAGGGCAAATGTCATGACCGACATGGCCGTGCACATGATCCAGAAGCTGACCATCGAGAGCATCTGGTTATAGGGGGCACGCCCGCGCAGTTCCGGAACGGCATAGGCCATGGCGGCAAGGTTCAGCATCACATAGGCGCCGAAGAAGGCCAGATGTCCGTGCGCCGCTGTGACCTGGGTGCCATGGGTATAGTAATTGACCGAGGACAGCGTATGCAGGAAGCCCCAGACGCCAGCCCCGAAGAAGGCCATGACCGAGCAGCCGATCGACCAGAGGATGGCCGCACGGTTCGGATGCTTGCGACCCGCCTTCCACGTCATCACGAAGGTAAAGATGACCATGGTGAAGAAGGGTGCGACCTCAAGAGTGGAGAAGATCGAGCCGATCCACTGCCAGTAGCCCGGCGCGCCGATCCAGTAGAAGTGATGGCCGGTGCCCAGAATGCCGGAGAAGAGTGCCAGTCCGACAATCACGTAGAGCCATTTCTCGACGACCTCGCGATCAATACCGTTCAGCTTGATCATCAGGAAGGCGAGGACCGAGGCCATGATCAGTTCCCAGACACCCTCGACCCACAGATGCACGACGTACCACCAGTACATCTTGTCGAGCGCGAGATTGGCCGGGTTGTAGAAGGCAAAGAGGAAGAAGATCGCCACACCCCACAGACCGAAGATCAGGATATTGGTCACGACTGTCTTGCGCCCCTTCAGCACCGTCAGTGTGACGTTGAAGAGGAAGATCAGGGCGACGATGACGATGCCGACCTTGATGATAAACGGCTGCTCAAGGAACTCGCGCCCTTCGTGGATGTGGAAGAGGTAGCCGACGACGGCAATCGCCGCGGCGATCAGGAAGAGCCAGAACTGCAGTACGGCAAGACGCGTGCTGTAAAGTTCCGTCTCCGCCTCTTCGGGCAGAAGGTAATAGGTTGTCCCCATGAAGCCCATCAGCAGCCACACGATCAGGGCGTTGGTGTGCACCATGCGCACGATGTTGAACGGCAGAAGCTCCGAAAGCGTGTTGGGCAGCACGTAGATTGTGCCAGCAAGCACCCCAAACAGCACCTGCGCAATGAACAGGCCGAGCGCGCCGTAAAAATACAGCATGGCGACCTTCTGGGTTTGATATTTCATCTTCGTGTTCCTTCCCTGGAGGTCAGCCAGCATCGTTCGGTGGCCATTTCTGGGTCTTGATCGTGCTGGTCCACCGAAGGAACTCGGCAAGATCGTTCAACTGCTGATCGGTCAGGTTGAACTGCGGCATCTGCCGGCGGCCTTCGATGCCGGTCGGCTGAGCCCGCATCCAGGCCTTGAGCGTTTCTCGAGTTCCTTCGACATCGTCGTCGCCCCCGAGGCGCGTCCAGACATTGCCGAGCTCGGGTGCGAAATAGGCACCTTCGCCGAGCAGCGTGTGGCAGTTGATGCAGGAATTCTGCTCCCAGACGTGCTTGCCGCGTGCAACCGCCTCGGTCAGCGTGCTTTCGTCAGTGGAGGTGGTGCGCATGTAGTAATGGCTGTGGGCCGTGAGCCCGAGGAAGATCGCGAAGAAGAAGGCCGACCCGCCGTAAAAGACGTTCCGCGCTCCTGTCTTGGTTAGATGTTCAGACATTCTTTGTCCCTCTCGCCCCTAGGGTCGGATTGGTGTGGCTGGTGCGGATGCCCGCCAAAAGCCGCCACCACAGCAGATGCGGGAAAACCCGCACGCCTTCTTTGTGCAAATGCAAACAAATCGCAGAGTGACGAAACCATGCGGTGAGACGGCTTTCGGGAGTGGCTGGAACAAGTGGCTGGAACAAGCGGCCTCGCCCCAGGTTGAGCGATGGGAGGAGGCCACCGCCGATGCCAACACTGATCCGCCTGATCGTCTCCAGCTACGTCAACGGCTTCCTGCTGGGGATGCTAACCCTGCTTGGCACCCTCATCGTACAACCATCCTCCGCTGCCGCGATGCTGCTTCAGGACAGCCCTTTGGGGCTTACACTCGCCCTCTTTGCCGCCGGCACCTCATTGGGGGCGGGGTCCCTGGCATCTGCACTCTGGTTCGAGGGACTGGACTAGCCGACAACCCCGAGCGCTGCCATGGCAGCCCGCATAGCGGCCGCCACGGCAAAGAAGACCGGCCATGCCAGAAGCGCAAGAGCCAGACGCGGGCGCGAGTTGCGGAAGCCCATGAAGTCGAAGATCACCCATCGCGACTTCACGAGCGTCAGAATGAGGATGAAAACGAAGATGATGAACGGAACCGCCTCGTGTTTCCACTGCGCGGCGGCGAGCCCCCCGATCATCGCAACAAACATGACGAGGGCCGCGCGGCCCATCAGCCAGATGTTCTTGTGCTGTTTCATGAAATCACCCCAGATACAAAACCGGAAAGATCGTCAGCCAGACGAGATCGATCACATGCCAGAGGGTCGCCACCATTCTGACGGCCGCGCCGTCCGCCCGTCTTGCGACGAAAAGCATCACAAGGCCGAGAAAGACGACGTGAGCCAGATGGAAGCCGGTGATCATGAAATAGAGCTCGAAGAAGGCGTGAAAGGTCGCGTCCCCGGCAAAGCGGATTTCGCCTGCATATTCGATGACCTTGATGCCGACGAATAGAAAGCCGAGGGCGGCAGCACCGAGCAGGGCCGCACGCCGGATACCGATAGACTGCGCGCGGTGCGCCTCTGCCGCAAGCCAGCCGCTGCCGATCAGAACCAGCGTGTTGAAGCTCGCCAAGCGACCATTCAGGTGAAGTTTCGCCATCGCGAAGCTTTCCGGCTGGAGCAAGGACAGGATCAGGAATGCGACAAGCAGGATGCCGAACGCAACTAACTCGCTCCAGACCAGAATCCAGAGGATCATGTCCTCGTCGGATCTTGAGCCGGAGTCTGCTTCAACAATGACCGTCATGCCGTGTCTCCCGTGTTACCCCAGCTGTAAAGACGGCTGCGTGCGGCTTCTTTGCGCCAGCGCAAGGACTTTACCTGCCGGGTGCGACACAAGGAGGCCAAGCAAGGAGTTCGGATCATGACAGACGCACAGGTAGGCCTCGTTGTGGCCACACCGATCATCATCGGCTTTTCGATCGCACTTCATCGTATGGGCGTGCTGCAGGCTTACAGTACGACCATCGCCGTCGCCGCATCCTGTCTCATCGCGGCAGTGCTCTTCCTGCAGCAATGAGGAGACGGCACCATGAACGGATTGCTCACAGCCTTCATCCTTTTCCTCGCCCTGCATTCCGTGCCTGCGTTTCCGCCCATACGCTCGCGTATTATCCTTCGCATTGGACGGCCCGCCTATTTCGTCGCCTACTCGATCACGTCCACCGCACTTCTGGCGTGGTTGTTCTATGAGGCACTGCAGACCGACTATGTGGAACTCTGGGGCACGCGCGCCTGGCAGGTCACCACGACACTTCTATTTGCGCCGCTCGGTCTCTGCTTCGTCGTTGCCGGCCTGATAAGCCCGAATCCGTTTTCGGTTACCTTGCGACAGTCAGACCACACACAGGGCGCAATCGTTACGTTTACCCGTCATCCCGTGCTGTGGGGCTTCGTGCTCTGGGCAGTCGGACACATCCTGCCCAACGGCGACCTCCGGTCCCTGCTCCTGTTCGGGGGACTTGCGGTGTTTTCGCTGGTGGGAATTTTTGTTGCGGAGCGCCGTTCCCGTGAACGGCTCGGCTCCCGCTGGCCGATCATGGCAGACGGATCTTCTATCATACCCTTCAAGGTGGTTCTGACGGGCAAGCGTCCGCTCTACATCGACGCGCCCATCGTCACCGGCGGCCTCGTTTCGACGCTGGTCTCAGCCTGGTTGCTTTCCGGCGGGCACGCGCATCTGTTTGGTGCCGATCCGCTCGCAAGCCTTGCAGCACTCCGATGAACTATGACCTGTGCATCAGCGTGAGGGAGAACATGTCGGGCCTCGTGCGCCTGACTTTCGGCGACCTTGCTGAACACTGCGCCGACGCCAATCAGAACAGGTTCGTCGACGCCAATTGTTCGCATTGCGTCTGGCAGGCTTGCCAATGGACCGGCCCAGTGACGCTCTTGCGGACGGCTGACTGAGGAGACAACGACGACGGGCGTTTCAGGCCTCATGCCGTTGTCCCTCAAGCGCTGCTCGATCTGTCCGGCCATGCGTCCACCCATGTAGAAGATCGAAGTCTGGTTCGGCCCAGCGAGGGAGACCCAGTCGACGGTGCCTGGCAGTTCATGATGGCGGGAATGGCCGGTGACGAAGCGAACCTGCTGGGCATGGTCGCGGTGAGTGAGTGAGGTCCTGAGGCCCGCAGCCATCGCCGACGCGGCGGTGATGCCCGGTACAATGTCCACGGCAATGCCCTCGCTCTCAAGCCGGGCAATTTCTTCACCCGCACGCCCGAAGATCACAGGATCACCCGATTTGAGCCGGACGACACGTTTGCCGGCCTTAGCGAAACGCACCATCATGTCATTGATGTCGTCCTGACGGCAGCTTTCCCGCCCCCCTCTCTTGCCAACGAGGAAGCGTTTCGCCTCGCGTCTGGCCAGTTCCAAAACCTCCTGCGACACGAGATCGTCGAACAGGATAACATCGGCCGCCTGCAGCGCCCGCATTGCCTTGAGGGTGAGCAAGCCGGGATCTCCGGGGCCTGCGCCAACCAGCGTTACCGAACCGGCACCCGGTGCAGATGCGATCTGTTCCGCCGTTGCCAGCAGATCATCCGCCATATCCTCCGTTGGCGGCTCGTCCGTCATGAGGCCACGGGCGACGAAACGCTCCCAGAAGAGCCGCCTCGCCGCACCGGGTGCCAGGCGCCGATTGACCGCTTCTCTCAACGACTGCGCAAGGCCCGCCCACTGCCTCAGGGACGCCGGGAGTAACGCCTCAATCCGTTGACGGATGGCCTGGGCGAGGATGGGTGCCGCCCCGTCGGTCGAGATCGACACGATCACCGGCGAGCGATTGACGATCGAGCCAAACTGGAACTGGCAATAGGCTGGCCTGTCGATGACATTGACGGGGACACCAGCGGCGCGCGCCGCACAGAAAAAGGCGCGCGCCTCATCATCGGTTTCGCAGTCGGCAAGCGCCAATGACGCTCCGGAGAAGATGCCGCAATGCCAGGAATGTCCGTGATGCCGCAGCGCTGTGCGTTCGATCACCGCCCTCATGGTTTCGCCGAGATCGCCGATCTCGCAATAGAGATCGACTATCGCACCACAGGCCTGCAGAAGCTCCGCCTTCCAGGCAGCACCGTCCGTTCCGCCTGCGATGATCACCCGCTTGCCTGCAAGGTTCCAGAAGACCGGAAGTTTGGCCAGGGCGGCGATCCGTTCATGTCCGTCACTCTGCGGCAAGGGTCTGCGTCGCATGGAGTATCCTCCTGATTTCGGGGCGGCACGAGCCGCAATTGGTTCCGGCATTCAAAGCTATCCCGATAGCCTCGACCGAGCGGCAGCCACCTCGGGCAGCGGTATCGATCTGGTTGACTCCGACCGAGAAGCACGAGCAGACGATCGCGCCCTTGTCTGCTGCGCCCGCCATTGGGCGGCCAGCAAAGAGACGGGATCGGGCCTGAAAGTCACCATGCCGGAGTGACAGCTGATCGACAGCCCATGGCCGCGACACGGAAACTGGTTTTGGCCCAACGAAGAGCGCTGCAAGCAGCCTTTCCCCTTGGAAAGCGAGCAGGCGATGGTCACTGCCTCGCGGGTCAGCGTATTCGGAAAATTGCTGAGTTTCCCCAAGCTGCAGGCTGCGCCGCAACCAGTTCTCCCAGCCATCTCCAGGCGGATCGCCCGCAAATTCCAGACGCCAGCCGCCTTCGGTCTTTGCAATCGCCCAGTAGGCAAAGGGGAGGTCAACCGGCCGACTTGCCGTGACCAGGAAACCATGACTGCGCGCCGCATGGCGGGTGACCGAAACGCGAGACATCTTCAGCGCTGGCTGGCCAGAGATGGGATCGGCGCGAGAGGAAACCAGCGTGTCGACCCGGGCGCTGGGTGCTGTCTCGCCCGTCCAATGCATGGGAACGAACACCGACCCCGGCATCTGGCGCTCGGTCAGCAAGGCCCGCACGATGATCGACCTGCCATTTGCCCCTTCGACATTCACCAAATCCGCATCACCAATACCGGCTTTGTCCGCGTCCGCCGGATGGATCTCGCAGAAGGGTTCGGCAATATGTGCGGACAGCCGGGCGCTTTTGCCCGTTCGCGTCATCGTATGCCAGTGATCGCGGATCCGGCCCGTGTTCAGGGTCAAGGGATGCCACTCACTGGCCTCTTCAAGCGCCGGTGCCGTGACAGGCACAAAGCGCGCCTTTCGGTCTGGAGTGAAGAACCCACCATCGGCGAAAAAACGGGCGGTTGATGATCCGTCCTGGCGTAAAGGCCATTGGAACGGCAGAAGCGCGTCATAGGCTTCCGTGTCGATCCCCGCATGGGCGCCAATGTCGAAATCCCGCTCGCCGTCATTTTCGAAAGCCGAGAGGGCCGCATGCTCGGCATAGACATCTGACGGGCCGCTATAGTTGAAGTGAGCGCGAAACCCCATGCGCTTTGCCACCTCAGCCAGCTGCCACCAATCGGCACGCGCCTCACCCGGTAGAGCAAGAAATGATCTTTGCCGCGAGATCCGCCGTTCGGTATTGGTCACGGTGCCCGATTTTTCGCCCCAGCCACTGGCTGGAAGCAGGACATGGGCGAGACGCGCGGTGTCTGTATCCTTCTGGATGTCCGAAACCACGACGAAGGGACAGGTCTGCAGAGCCGCTTTCACCGCATCGGCATCCGGCATCGAAACGACCGGGTTGGTGGACATGATCCAGATGGCCTTGATCCGTCCGTCTGCCACCGCCTCGAACATATCCACGGCTTTAAGACCGGCTTTATGAGCGATGACAGGCGCATTCCAGAAGCGCTGCACGTGCTCGCGGTGCACCGGATTTTCAAGCGCCATATGAGCGGCCAGCATATTGGCGAGACCGCCAACCTCTCGCCCGCCCATGGCATTGGGCTGGCCGGTCAGCGACAAAGGCCCCATGCCGGGGCAACCGATCCGACCTGTCGCCAGATGGCAATTCAAGATCGCATTGACCTTGTCCGTGCCGACGCAAGATTGATTGACGCCCTGGCTGTAGCAGGTCACGACCTTCTGCGTTTCACCGAAGAGGCGAAAGAACCGGCGAAGCAGGATGGCAGAGACGCCGGTCGCCTCGCAGAGTTCCGCCAGGCTTGCATGCGAGGCTGCCGCCAAGGCCTCGGGCAGACCGGACGTGTAGTTTGAGACGTAGGTTTCATCGATCGCCCCGGTTTCAGCCAGATAGACAAGCAGGCCATTGAAGAGCGCGAGATCCCCATCCGCACGGATAGCCAGATGCAGATCGGCAATATCGCTGGTCGCCGTTCGGCGTGGATCGATCACCACCACTTTCATGGCCGGACGGGCGGCCTTGGCTGCTGCAAGACGCTGGTAGAGAACGGGATGACACCAGGCCATGTTGGAGCCGACCAGCACGACAAGATCCGCCAGTTCGAGATCCTCATAGCAGGCAGGCACGGTATCGGCACCGAACGCACGCCGATGCCCTGCAACCGACGAAGCCATGCAAAGACGCGAATTTGTGTCGATATTGGCGGAACCGATGAAACCCTTCATCAGCTTGTTGGCAACGTAGTAATCCTCGGTCAGAAGTTGGCCCGAGAGGTAGAAGGCAACGGAATCGGGTCCATGCGCGTCAATCGTGTCTTTGAAGCGCTGTGCCACGAGATCGAGTGCCGCATCCCAGCTCGCACGTTGGCCGTGGACCTCAGGATAAAGAGCACGCCCTTCCGCCCCTAGCGTTTCAGCAAGGGCTGAACCCTTGGAGCACAGCCTGCCGAAATTGGCGGGGTGGTTCGGATCGCCCCGGACGCTGACTGTGCCTTGCTGATCGGCCTTCGCGATCACACCACACCCGACACCGCAATAGGGGCAGGTCGTCTTGATGTCGACGTCGATGGGGGGCAATCCGGCCATCGTCCTTTACTCCGCTGCAACCAGCAGGCTCTCGAGCATGATCGAGAGCTGACCATCGATATTGCGGACAGGAATTGTCCTCACCTCACCTTCATCCGCCCCCAGCGCCTGGCCGCTTTCCAGCGAAATGACGAAATTGTGCAGGGGGCAGGTCACCGATTTTCCGTGCACGATGCCTTGGCTGAGAGGCCCACCCTTGTGAGGGCATTGATCCTCTATGGCGAAGACCTCGTTTTCAGCAGTGCGGAAAACAGCGATCTTGCCACCGGGAGTCTTCACGCAGCGGGCCCCGCGCGGCGGGATGTCGTCAATGGTGCCGATGTCGATCCAGTTCCCATTCATCATCTCACTCCGCAGCCTGATTATAGTTGATGGTCGCCATGGGCTTGAATTCGTGCTTGTCCTTGCCCGAGACGCGTTCCGACCACGGGTCGACCTGCGCAAACTTCTGGGAGAAGACGAAGCGGTCGTAATAGGCGCGGCGCTTGTCGGCATCCTCCATGATCTGCCTGCGGATCTCGTCATGACCGACACGTTTTGCCCATTTGTAGATCCGCTCGAGATAGCGCCCCTGCTCGCGATACATCTGGGTAAGCGCCACGATATGCTCGAGCGCCTCGTCCTCGGTCTTCACCAGCCCCAGAACGTCGGTACCTTTGATGTCGAGACCGGCTGCACCGGCAAAGTGGATCTCGAAGCCTGAATCCACACAGATCACGCCGATGTCCTTGCAGGTCGCTTCTGCGCAGTTGCGTGGGCAGCCCGATACGGCAAGCTTCAGCTTGGCAGGCGTCCACGAGCCCCACATGAATTTCTCGATGCGGATGCCGAGCCCGGTTGAATCCTGCGTGCCGAAGCGGCACCAATCCGAGCCGACACAAGTTTTCACTGTGCGAAGACCCTTTGCATAAGCCTGGCCTGAGACAAAACCTGCCTTGCCAAGGTCGGCCCAGACCGCGGGCAGGTCTTCCTTGTCGATGCCCAGCAGGTCGATACGCTGGCCGCCGGTGACCTTCACCATCGGGATCTCAAACTTGTCGACGACATCGGCAATCGCCCGAAGTTCGGCAGCGTTGGTGACCCCGCCCCACATGCGTGGCACGACGGAATAGGTGCCGTCCTTCTGGATATTGGCGTGGACGCGCTCGTTGATAAAGCGTGACTGGTAGTCGTCAGCATATTCATCCGGCCAATCCGAAACGAGGTAATAGTTGAGCGCCGGACGGCATTTGGCGCAGCCGCACGAGGTCTTCCACTCCAGCTCCTGCATGACGGCAGGTATCGTCTTCAACCCCTTTGCCTTGATCAGGCGGCGTACATCGTCGTGGCCCAGTTCCGTGCAGGCGCACATTGGCGTGACTGCAGCCGGGTTGTAGGCCTCACCCAGCGTGAGAGACATCAGCTGTTCGACGAGACCCGTGCAGTTGCCGCAGGAGGCGGATGCCTTGGTATGGGCGCGAACCCCCTCCAGCGTTGTCAGGCCCTTCGCTGTAATGGCAGAGGTGATCTTGCCCTTGCAGACGCCGTTGCAGCCGCAGATTTCCGCATCATCTGGCAAGGCTGCAACGGCCGCCATAGGGTCCAGCGGAGTGCCCCCCTGGAAGGATTGGCCGAAGATCAGGGTATCGCGCATCTCGGAGATATCCGTTCCGCGCTTCATCAGGTCGAAGAACCAGGAGCCATCGGCGGTTTCGCCATAGAGCACAGCGCCGAGGATCTTGTTATCCTTGAGGACGAGGCGCTTGTAGACACCGGCGCTGGCATCGCGCAGCACGATTTCCTCACGATCCGGCGCTTCCGCAAAGTCACCGGCAGAGAAGAGATTGATGCCGGTGACCTTGAGCTTCGTATTGACGACGGAGCCATGATATTCGCTGGTTCCGCCGGTCAGGCGGTCGGCCAGAACGCGGGCAGCCTCATAAAGTGGGGCAACGAGACCGTAGCAGGTGCCGCGATGCTCTGCGCATTCGCCAAGCGCGAAGATATTGGGATCCGACGTCATCATGCCATCGTCGACGACGATGCCCCGGTTGACCGCAATCCCCGCTTCCTTTGCAAGTGCGGATGCCGGACGAATACCGACGGCCATGACCACCATGTCGCCCTCTATCACCCGGCCGTCTTCCAGCTCTATACCCTCAACCTTGTCGGTTCCGAGGATCTGCTTGGTGTTGGCTTGAGTGATGATATCGATACCGCGTTCAGTCAGCGCTTTTTCAAGCAGATAGGCAGCCGCCGGATCGAGCTGACGCTCCATGATGGTCGGCATCAGGTGGATGACCGTCACATCCATGCCCTGACGCTTGAGGCCATAGGCTGCCTCAAGCCCGAGCAGGCCCGCGCCGATGACGATGGCACGGCCCTTGCGCTCTGTTTTGTGGCGCATTTCTGCGAGGTCAGGCGTGACCGCCTGACTGCAAGATGCGCGGGCAATCTCGAGCATCCTGTCGACGTCGTCGAGATCGCGATAGGGCAAAACACCGGGCAGCTGGTGGCCGGGAACCGGGATGATGAAGGGCAGCGAGCCGGTGGCGATGACCAGCTTGTCGTAAGCGGCGGTAACGCCATTGGCCGATGTTACCGTCTTGGCATGACGATCAATCTCGGTAACCTTCGCGCCTTTGTGGAGGGTCACGCCATGGGTTAAATACCAGTCGTCGTTGTGGATGATGATGTCTTCGTAAGCCTTTTCGCCGGAGAGCACCGGCGAGAGCATGATGCGGTCGTAGTTCACGCGCGGTTCGGCGTTGAAGATGGTCACGTCGTAAAGGCCGGGCGCCTTCTCAAACAGTTCTTCCAGCATGCGGCCCGGCGCCATGCCATTGCCGATGATGACGAGTTTCTCAGCCATTGGTGTCACTCCGCGGCTTCGACGAAACGGTGACGTTCGTAGAGGAACTTCAACACGGCTTCGCGGGATTTGAGGTAGGTGCGGTCTGCGGCAAGCGTGATACGGTCGCGCGGCCTCGGGATTGGGACCTCCAGCACTTCACCGATGCGGGCGGCTGGCCCATTGGTCATCATCACGATGCGATCTGACAGCAGGACAGCTTCATCCACATCATGAGTGATCATGATCATCGTGTTGCCGAGGCGGGCATGAATTTCCATGACCGCATCCTGCAGATGGGCACGCGTCAGCGCATCGAGCGCGCCGAAGGGCTCGTCCAGCAGCAGGATCTTCGGCTCCATCGCAAGAGCGCGGGCAATGCCCACACGCTGCTTCATACCACCGGATATTTCTGCCGGACGCTTGTCCTTGGCATGCGCCATCTGGACCAGATCGAGATTGCGCATGACCCATTCATGCTTTTCCGCTTTGGTCTTCCTGCCCGCAAAGACCTTGGAAACAGCCAGGTTGACGTTTTCGTAGACGGTGAGCCAAGGCAGTAGCGAGTGGTTCTGAAAGACGACGGCACGTTCAGGGCCAGGTGCGTTGACCTCGACATTTTCCAGCAGAACAGCGCCTGCCGATACTTTCGTCAAACCAGCAATCAGGTTGAGCAGTGTGGACTTGCCACAGCCGGAATGGCCGATGATCGAGACGAACTCCCCCTTGTCTATGGTGAGCGTCACATCTTTCAGCACCTCCGTCCGGGTGCCGGCGCGCTCAAAGCTTTTGTCGATGTGGTCGATCTTGAGATAGGCGTTCATGGTCACACTCCTCAATTCTTCGCTGTGCCGCGGGTGACGACACTGCCGAGGAGTGCAACGAGCTTGTCGAGGACAAAGCCGGTCACGCCTATATAGGCGAGTGCCACAATGATGTCGGAGAGACGCGAGGAGTTCCAGGCATCCCAGATGAAGAAGCCGATGCCGACACCGCCAGTGAGCATTTCTGCAGCAACGATAGCCAACCAGGAGAGGCCGACACCGATGCGAAGGCCGGTGAAGATGTAAGGTGCAGCCGCTGGCACCATGATGCGGATGAAGAATTCCAGCGGATTGAGGCGCAGAACCCTCGCGATGTTGCGGTAATCGTCAGGAATGTTGCGCACACCGACGGCGGTGTTGATGATGACTGGCCAGATCGACGTGATAAAGATGACGAAGATCGCGGAAGGGTTGGAGTCCTGAAAGGCCGCGAGCGACAGCGGCAGCCAGGCAAGCGGCGGCACGGTGCGCAAGATCTGGAAGATCGGATCCAGCCCGCGCATGGCCCAGACTGATTGACCAACGACCGCACCAAGAAAAACCCCGACAACAGATGCCAGGCCGAAACCAATTGCCACCCGCTCCAGCGAGATGAGGACACGCCAGGCAAGACCGATATCCTGCGGACCATTATCGAAGAAGGGATAGGCAATGAGATCGTAGCTATCGGTAAAGACCTGTGACGGGGGCGGCAGTGTGGCACCGGGATGCGAACAGGCAAGCTGCCAGATGACAAGCATGGCAATGAACACCACCAAAGGCGGCAGGACATTGCGACAGACTGCTGTCAGCACAGGCTGGAGGTTGAGTTTTCGGTTGGGGCGCGTCGCCATGATGACGACGGTCGCGCCTTGATCGGATGCAGCCTTCATCGTCGCTTGCGCCGGCTGATCTGCCTTGCGGGCTGTTGCGGTCATGGTGTGGTCCTTCTGGGCGGTTGCTGTTCGGCTGGCCTCGGTTCTGCCCCTCACCCGCTGCGCGAGCGCGAGGCGAACAGGTTACGCGCCGGCCCTGATTGTCAGGCTGTCGAGATAGGCCTTGGGATTCTCCGGATCGAAGACCTTCCCGTCGAAAAAGATCTCCTTGCCGCGAGAGGTCGATGCGGGGATATCGCTTGCGGCAACGCCGAGCTGCTTTGCAGCGTCGCGCCAGATCTCTTCGCGGTTCACCTTATCGACCAGCGCCTTGATATCCGTGTCGGCTTCGAGATTGCCCCAGCGGATATTCTCCGTGATGAACCAGGCGTCATGGCTCTTGAAGGGATAGGAGGCATGGTCCTTCCAGAACTTCATTTCCAGACCGGAATTTTCGACCACGCGGCCATTGCCGTAATTGATTGTGCCCTTGAGGCGACCGGCAACATCCTTCGGCGGCACGTTGAACCATTGACGCTTGCCAAGGATCGTGGACATTTCTTCCTTGTTGTCCAGGCTGTCTGCCCATATCTGGGCTTCCATCACAGCCATCAGCAAAGCTCGGGTGGCATTGGGATTTTTCTCGATCCAGTCACTGCGCAGCCCCAGCGCTTTTTCCGGATGCCCCTTCCACAATTCGCTGGTGGTGCAGGCGGTAAAACCAATGCCCTGATTGACGAGCTGCTCGTTCCACGGCTCACCCACGCAGAAGGCATCCATATTGCCCACCTTCATGTTGGCAACCATCTGCGGCGGCGGCACGACGATCGTGGACACATCCTTGTTCGGATCGATACCGCCAGCAGCCAACCAATAGCGAATCCAGAGGTCATGGGTGCCGCCGGGGAAGGTCATGGCAACCTTGATCTCTCCACCTGCCGCTTTTTTGGCGGCAAAAGCGTCCTTCAGCCTGGAGGCATCAAGCTGGACACCGGTTGATGCATATTCCTTGGCGACCGAAATGCCCTGGCTGTCGAGATTGAGGCGACCAATGATCGACATCGGCACGGGAACTTTGTTTTGCGTCACCTTGCCCGTCGAAATTAGATAGGGCATCGGCGTCAGGATATGCGCACCGTCGATACCGTTTGCTGCGCCGCCAAGCACCAGATTGTCACGCGTGGAGCCCCAGGAGGCCTGTTTCAGGATCTCCACATCGGGAAGACCATGTTTCTCAAAGAGCCCTTTTTCCTTGGCAATGATCAGGGGGGCTGCGTCGGTGAGCGCGATATAGCCAAGCTTTATGCCGGTTACTTCCGGTCCGGCACCTGCTGCAAAGGCACCGGAAGGAAAAGCCATGCGTGCGGCACTTGCCAGTGCTACCGCAGAACCAACCTTCAGGATCTGACGGCGGCTGATGCTCATTGCTTTGGTCTTGGTCATAGCTCTTTGCCCCTCTTGACTGTGACGGAGATGCGAAAACAAAAAACGCCGCGTGCTTGCCTGCGGGGATCCTGGCTCAAGGAGCCGGACAGCAAGAAGCCTGCGACGTCATTGTCTGATGAATTATCTGCACCGGTCTGGTGCTCATCCGTCCTGCGATCGCCGTTGACCGCGGGACATCAAATACAAAGCAAAGAGCGTGCCAGTTGCCATCCGGGACTATTAAACGAATGAATCCGGGATTGCCTCACAGATGAAGAGGTGACTTTCGTCTATCGGCACACGCAACTGCTCGTTTGAAAGCATGCTCCAGAATGCAAATGCCCGAGCTTTGTGCACTGCGCATTTTATAGCTCTGCAGCCCCTGCGGCAGCCGAGGTTGTTGAACGGACGGGAAATTGGCCGACATAAGCCGGTAGGTCATCGGGATCGAAAAGCGCGCCATCCACGAAACCATGATAGCCAGCCGTCCCCTTCTCACGTGCTTCATCCGGCAGCGCCGCATCCTGGCCGAGCGCCATACGATAAAGGTCGGGCCGGAAGGCACTTCTGACGTGCGCCAAGCCTTCGGCACTGAACTCGGCTTGTCCCCAGCGGATCATCTGGCTGTAAATCCAACTAGCCTGATCAGGCCGGGGATAATTCGCTGCTCCACGGTGGAAAAGGAAATAGTCCGGCACAACCCGTTTTGCCCCCCGCGCATCCAGGCTGAACTCTCCGCTCAGCACACGGCGAATAATGCTCGTCGGTGCTGCTATATAGTCAGGAACGCTCAAAATCTCGGCAAGCTCGTTGTGATGAGCGGGATCATCGCACCATTGCGCCGCCCGATCGAGTGCAACAATGAGACGGCATACCGTATCGGCATTGGCCTCGGCCCAATCCGGCCGCATGCCCAGCACTTTCTCGGGGGCGAGCGGCCAGATATCCTGCTTGGCGGCGACGATGCGGCCCGTGCCGCGCTCCGAGGCGATCATGTTCCATGGTGCCCCGACACAGAAGCCGTCAATGGCGCCCGCGGCCAGCGCATCGGATGTCAACGGCGGCGGAACCACAACCAGCTTCACATCCCGATCCGGATCTATACCACCGGCTGCCAGCCAATAGCGGAACTCATAATTGTGCGATGAGAAGGGATAAGTCATGCCGAGAGTTGGCACTGCCTCACCTCTTGACCGCATATCGGCCAGCAAGGCGGCGAGCGACTTTGAATTGGCCAGGGCATCGGCATCGTCACCAAGACCGGTCAACGACTTCATTCGCTCGAAAATGCGGGCCGAAAGCGTGATGGCATTGCCGCCCCGGCCCAATGAGAATGGCGCGATGGTGGGTGAGGGATTTGAGCCCAGGCCAAGCATGGATGCAACAGGCATTGGCGAGAGCATGTGCGCGATATCGAACTGGCGGAAGGCGAGCCGGTCGCGGACATTGGCCCAGGTGACATCCCGCACCAGTTCGAGCCGCAATCCCTCCTTCTCCGCAAAGCCGAGTTCTGCGGCGACGATGAGGATAGAGGCATCTATTAGCGGAATATAGCCTGCCCTCAGGATCCGCTGTTCCCTGCCAAGGCCGCGCACTGGTGCGTGGATGGCAGTGTCACCCGATTGAGTGGAAACGATCTCGCTCACCAGTATTCTCCGATCCCTGCTACACTCACAGCAGCAGTCCCGCTGCCGTCACGACGCTCTGAGCGATATCGGCCAGCTTCTTCTTCTCGTTCATCGCGGTTTGTCGAAGCAGAGCGAAAGCCTGCTCCTCGCTCAAACCCCGCATCTTCATCAGAATGCCCTTGGCGCGTTCGATCACCTTGCGCTCCTCAAGCGCCGTGCGTGCTTCGGCGAGCTCGCGCTGTAACCGGCTGAAGGCATTGAAGCGGCTCACCGCCATGTCGAGAATGGGTTTCACCCTCTCCTTCTTCAGCCCATCCACCACATAGGCTGAAACCCCGGCATCCACGGCGGCCTCGATTGCCGTGGAATCAGAGCGGTCCACGAACATGGCAATGGGCCGGGCGACCATGCGCGTCAGCTGGAACATATGCTCCATCATGTCACGATTGGGATTTTCGATATCGATGATGATCACATCAGGATCCATCGTCTCGATCAGTCGTGCCACCCCCTGCATCTCATGGATCAAGGTGACCTTGAGGTGCCCGGCTTCATTCAGCCCCTCCTCGATGATCGAGGCGCGGATTGCGTTTTCGTCGATCACAAGGATCTTCAGGTCGGTGGAGGTTTTCGAATTGCTCAAGATGCCATACCAGCAATATAAACCGCAAAACCCAAGGTGGCTGTGATGAGCGCTGTGTCTGAGCCAACACGCTCCCCGGCAAGCAGTGCGATCACGGCACCTAAGCCAGTTGTCGCCAACCCCATCCGCAGATCAGTGACACTAAACGCCAGCCCAACAGCGGCTAGAAAAAGAGCCGATGCTGCCGTCATCCTGATTGCGGCCCACGGAAGCACAGCCTTGGCAGGATGCCACATGGCGCAAAAATCTCTCCAGCTCAAACCAATCACGATGCAGAGAACAAGTATGCGGTCTTCCAACGGCGTCTCCTGCGTTGCCCCGTCAGAAAGATGCAATTCCTGTGCCGTTCGTGAAGGCGACGTCGTGCGGAAGGGTTCGGATTGTAAACTGGGGATGAAGATATCCCCTGTCTGTTCTGGCGCAATGGCCGCAAGCGCGCCCGGATCCAGATGATTGGCATCGGCGGCGTGATAGGCATCCAGCCATGCCCGCTCAAGACGCGCGACATCCGCAAGCCAGGGCATGGTCTGCGCATATTCATAGGTCTCGATGAAGTCTGCAAAATTGCGGCCACAGTCGAACAGAAGCGGCGACAAGGGCGAGTTGGCACGGATTTAGAAACGCGCCAGGGCTCTGAAGAAATCGCCGCCCGTAATCCGTTCCACCGCCGGATAGATCGAGGCCACCGCATTGATCAGGCTGACCGTGACATTGTTGCGGTAAATATTGTAGCGATCCGCAAGATCTGTGCCTTCGGGTGACCGGATGCCGGGAGGGAGCGCAGCATCAGGCGCCAGCAATGCCGACGGGCATGTTTGTTACGGGCGGCAAGATCACGAACGCGTGATATCTCGATGCGACGGTCGATAGCTCTTCCTCTGCCTGAAACAGGGCCCCTTCGCGGCACGCAACCGGCAGTTTTCACCACCAATTTCGACCTCAGTTCCGCGCGGCGGTCACGGAGCCGCCCTCATGACCTTGACAGTCATCCCTGCCGCTTTAGAGGTCAAAACGCGAATTGGAGGCAGTGAAGACCATGAAGATGTTGGCGCAAGTATCTGGGTTCGTCGGCAAAACCTTTGCCGCGTGGGTGATGCTGTTTGCATTGCTCGGCTTTATGTTCCCCGACACGTTCAAGCAGGTCACGCCCTGGATCGTGACGCTGCTGTCCATCATCATGTTCGGCATGGGCCTCACCATCTCGGCGGCGGACTTCCGCGAGGTCGTGAAGCGCCCCTTCGATGTCACGATTGGCGTCGTCGGTCAGTTTCTGATCATGCCATTGCTGGCGGTTTTGCTGACAAAGCTGATCCCGATGCCACCGGAGGTGGCGGCTGGCGTCATTCTGGTCGGCTGCTGCCCCGGCGGCACGTCCTCAAATGTCATGACCTATCTCTCGAAAGGCGACGTCGCGCTTTCTGTTGCCTGCACATCGGTGACAACCCTTGCCGCCCCGATCATCACGCCGTTTCTCGTCTGGATGTTTGCCAGCCAGTATCTGCCTGTGGACGGCTGGGCCATGTTCATGAGCATCGTCAAGGTGGTTCTCGTCCCGCTTGCCCTCGGCGCGGCCCTGCAGAAGCTTCTGCCGGTCTTCGTCAAGGCAGCTGTTCCCGCCCTGCCGCTGGTGAGCGTCGCGGGCATCGTGCTCATCGTTGCAGCCGTGGTTGGCGCTTCCAAAGCATCCATCGTGCAGTCCGGGCTGATGATCTTCGCGGTCGTCATCCTGCACAACGGGCTTGGCTACCTTCTGGGCTTCTTTGCCGCAAAAGCCTTCGGCCTTACGCTGGCAAAGCGAAAGGCGATTGCCATTGAGGTTGGCATGCAGAATTCCGGACTTGGCGCGGCGCTTGCGACTGCCTATTTCTCGCCGCTCGCCGCTGTCCCCAGCGCCATCTTCAGCGTCTGGCACAATATCTCCGGTGCCTTGCTGGCGAACTGGTTCGCGCGGCGCGAAAACGAGGACAGATAGGCTGGACTGAGTAAAAACCGGCAGAGCCCTCAGCAGCAGACTGAGGGCTCCATGCGCATGGCAGCGTGGCGATGTCTCACACCGATGATCGGACAAGCCCGGCCACGTGCCGGATCCGGACGAGATCATCCTCGACCATCGCAGAGGTCTCAGACGGTTTAAGTGCGATTTCGGAATGCTGAAGCGCGACCGTCCTGAACTGCATCTTTCGAAATCCCGACAGCGTGACGAAGGCCTTTTGCAAGCGCAGCGAGACTTCGATCCTATACGGCCAGCACACGGATGACTCTCGATATCACGTCAATGGCAGTCCCCGGATTCGTTGACGGCACAGGACAAGGCCGGGGATGCGCCGCTGCGGACGGTGATCAGGGGGTGAACCGGGCCATCAGGCCGTGTGTTCCGGGGCGGCATGAACGAGCTGGAAATCTGGCGACTGAACCAGATGCAGATAGCGTTCGAACTGGATCAGAACATCGCTGATGATCTGCTCCTGCGACATGCCCATGAGGTCATAGCCGCTATTGCCGCTCGAGAAGAAGGTTCGCGCTTCGTATCGAAACTCGGCCTCTCCGGCGCGGATGGTGGTGAAGCTTGCAACCCGATGCTTCTGGACGGAAACGCCATAGATGAAGTCCCGAACATCGGATGCAGGAGAGCGAAGCGTGACAAGGCCGGGCTCTTCACGCTCCACATCCGTCGGCCTTCCCCGCAATTGAAGCTCGGCAGCAACCTTGTCGAGGGCGGGTGCAACCCTTCCGTCGATGAAGCGGATGACATCCCTCTCGGTCGGTGTGGCCAGCATGAGTGCAAGCCGCCGCTGCCAGGTCTGTCCCGATGCAGGTTCTGCCGGCACCGCGTTGCGAGCGGTGTGAACCTCAAGCTGCGCCAGATCCTGCCGCATGCCCAGATAAAGGGACAGGACCAGAGCCAGCATGACAACGGCAAAGGGCAAAGCGCTGGCAACTGTGGCAGATTGCAGCGCTGTCAGGCCACCGGCCATCAACAGGCAGGCTGCGACAATGCCTTCCATGGAACACCAGAAGATGCGCTGGGCCGTCGTCGTCTTCGTTTCTCCACCGGCTGCGATGGAATCGACAACCAGCGCACCGGAATCGGCCGAGGTAATGAAGAAGATGGAGACCAGCAGAACCGCCAGTGTCGAGGTGACGCCCGAAAGCGGCAGATATTCGAAGAAGCGAAAAAGCCCGACAGAGACGTCATCTGTAATCGCCGCTCCCAGGGCTCCGGCAGCAACACCATTATCGATGAACATGGCCGTGTTGCCGAACACCGTCATCCAGAAGAATGTGAACCCGGCCGGAATGAACAGCACCGCCGCAATGAATTCGCGAACGGTTCTGCCACGCGAGATCCGGGCAATGAACATGCCGACGAAAGGCGACCAGGAAATCCACCAGGCCCAGTAGAACAGCGTCCAGGAATCGATCCAGGGTGTGGGCTGATAGGCGTAGGTATTGAACGTCCTCAGAACGAGGGTGTCGAGGTAAAGCCCGAGATTCTGGACGAAATCCCGGAAAAGCTGCGCCGTTGGCCCAACGACGAGAACGAAGAGCATCAGCAGGATGGCAACGACGAGATTGGTTTCCGACAGGATGCGGACGCCCTTGTCCAGCCCGGTTACCACGGAGATGGTGGCCATGCCGGTCACGACCGCGATAAGCATCAGCTGTACGCTTGTGCTGATCGGCAGCCCGACAAGATGGTTGAGGCCCGCATTGATCTGCGAAACACCGACACCCAGCGATGTGGCAATGCCGAACATGGTGCCGACTACGGCGAAAATATCGACAGCATGTCCAATAGGGCCGTTGATCCTGTTCTTCAGCAAGGGATAAAGCCCCGAGCGGACCGTCAACGGCAGGTTATAGCGATAGCCGAAATAGGCGAGCGACAGCCCCACCACCGCATAAATGGCCCAGGCATGGATCCCCCAGTGGAAGAAGGTCACGGTCATGGATTCTCGCATGGCCGCCACGCTCTTCGGTTCGGCAGTCGGCGGGGCCAGATAATGCGTCATCGGCTCACCGACCGCGTAGAACATCAGCCCGATGCCCATGCCTGCGGCAAACAGCATCGCAATCCAGGACACGAAGCGGAAATCCGGCACGGAATCATCCGGCCCGAGCTTGAGCTGACCGAACCTGCCGAAGCAAAGCAGCAGCATTGCCGCAAGGAAAATGCCCACCGACAGCAGATAGAACCAGCCGAAAGCTCCCAGGATAGTTCCCTGGATGGCGCCGAACAGGGCCTGAGCCTGACCGGGAAGCACGATCCCGACTGCAGCAAACAGCGTGATGATGATCACCGACCCGTAAAATACAGGGGGATTTATGATGAACGGTTTCATATGTGCAGCAGCCTTCCCTTATGCGTCCTGATAAATATCAATTTGCGAATATACCATTGCATCGCCCTTCTTCTCGACAAAAGATTGCCATCAATTGGCCATCTTCCGCAGAGGGGAACGCAGAAGCCGCGATTTTGCTCCATCTTCTTCTTCAACCCTGAAGGATGGATTTTGGCGCGTTGCCACACGGGAGCATGCGACATCGATCCCGGTCGATTGCTGTGGTGTCCCGGCCCGGCAGGGCAGAGCCGACAGGTGCCTCACGAAAAGGCTCGGTTTTTGTGGAAATCGGGCCGCACTTCAGCTATATATGGTCTCATAGCGCGTGCTGCGTGCGCTGCGGGTTCCCCCGAAATCGACGGAGACTAAGATCAACTTCCAAACAAGGGAGCGTGAACCTGTGTCTTCGACAATGCATTCAGGTCGCATAAACTCTTCACTTCGCAAGTTTCTGGCCAACGAGGCATCGGGTGGCCTCGTCCTCATGGCTGTCGCGCTGCTGGCGATCATCACGGCAAATTCTGCCCTCGCCGACAGCTATTTCCACATCCTGCACGTCTATGTCGGGCCACTCAGCCTTCAGCACTGGATCAACGATGCGCTGATGGCGGTGTTTTTCCTGATGGTCGGTCTGGAGATCAAGCGGGAGATGCTAGACGGGCAGCTCTCGACCTGGAGCCGCCGGGTTCTGCCAGGTGCTGCGGCTTTGGGTGGCATGGTGTTTCCCGCGCTTTTCTACCTTCTTCTGAACCGGGATAATCCTGCGGCAATTCAGGGCTGGGCCATCCCGACAGCAACCGATATTGCGTTTGCACTCGGCGTCCTGTCACTTTTCGGGTCGCGCGTGCCCACTTCCCTCAAGATATTCCTCGCGGCGCTTGCCATTATTGACGATCTCGGTGCCGTCATCGTGATCGCACTCTTCTACACAGCCGATCTAAACCTCATGGCGCTTGCCGGAGCTGCAATCGTCTGGGGCAACCTCTTCATTTTCAACAAGATGAAGGTGAAGGTGCTTTGGCCCTATCTGGTGCTGGGCGCGGTGCTGTGGGTGCTTGTCTTTGCCTCAGGCGTTCACGCGACGCTGGCCGGCGTCATGCTTGCGCTCACAATCCCGCTGAAGCTGACGCCCGGAACGCCAGAAGCAACACCGGACGAGTCGCCGCTCCACCGGCTGGAGCACAGTCTTCACAAGCCGGTTGCCTTCCTCATTGTGCCGATCTTCGGTTTTGCCAATGCGGGTGTCTCGCTTTCCGGCGTCAGCCTCGGCGTGTTCAGCGAGCCGCTGACCATGGGTGTTGCGGGTGGCCTTGTGGTTGGAAAGCTCGTCGGAGTGCTTGGCGTCGTCACGCTGCTGGTCAAGCTGGGACTGGCCCAGCTGCCCGCGCAGGCAAGCTGGGGGCAGGTCGCGGGCACTGCCCTTCTGTGCGGTATCGGCTTCACCATGTCGCTGTTTATCGGACTGCTCGCCTTCGACGATCCCGCCGTTCAGGACCACGTCAAGATCGGTATCCTGATGGGATCTCTGGTGTCCGGCCTTGCAGGATCCGCAGTGCTGATGCTGTCCAGCAGGCGCAAGACAGAAGCCTCTCTTTCAGCAGCCAGCTAGAGCACGTCCAGCAAAAGTGCGTTAGCGGTTTTGCGTCCGGAAAGGTTTGAAAACAAAGTGTGATAGGATTTCAGACGCTGCGGCGTGTGCGATGCTTCAGGGCATCGACTTCCGCAGCGGTGAGGCTACGGCTTTCCCCTTTGGCCAGGCTGCCGAGGGGCAAGTCACCAATGGCGATCCGCACGAGTCTCAGGCACTCCACATGGAAGGCTTCGAGCATTCGGCGGATCTGCCGATTCTTGCCCTCGTCCAGCACGATCTCAAGCCATGCGGTCTTATCGCCCTGCCTGAGAAGATCGACCCGCCGCGCGCTCAGGCGCTCGCCATCATGCACCACCCCTGCCCGCAGGCCGGTGAGCAGGGTTTCATCCGCGATACCGTCGATCTGTACGTGATAGGTTTTCGATACATGCGTTTCGGGATCGAGAAGCGCATCGGCAAACCGCGTATCGTTAGTGAAGAGCAGCAAGCCTTCGCTTGCCTTGTCCAGCCGACCGACCGGCGAAATATGCGCCGCCTGCAGATGCTTCAGGCAATCATAGACGGTTGGCCGCCCCTGAGGATCGTGCCGCGTGGTGACAAGCCCGCGAGGCTTGTTGAGCATGAGATAGACGAAATCCTGCGCTTTCACGGCCTCGCCATCGACCGCAAGCTTCGACGCCTGAAGATCAACCCAGGTTTCCTTGTCGGTCACAGTCTTGCCGTCCACCGTCACACGTCCAGCAAGGATCAACTGTTCGGCCTGCGTTCTTGAGCAAAAGCCCAGTTTGGAAAGCGCACGTGAGAGCGTTGCACGCTGGCCATTGTCCGGCGCCTTACGGCGTGGAGGCAAAGTGGCCGGAGCAATCCGCCTCTCCTTTTGCCCCCTGGGCGGGCCACGCCTGCTGTTCGCCATAGTTCCACTCATCTTGCCGAATTGCCGCGTGACAGCTTTTCCCGAAATGTTTTAGAGGAATAGCCAACCTACTCATTCTTGGAAAGTGAAACAGTGCTCAATCTGGATGAAACCGTCCGCGAATTTGTGACCCTGCGCGATTTCTGGCGCTATGCCATTTCCCGCTTCAATGCGGCGAACCTTTCCTATGGGCATGGCACATCCACTGCAGGCGACGATGCCGCCTTCCTTCTGCTCGATTCACTGGACCTGCCGATCGACACGCTGGATCCGTTTCTCGATGCGCGGCTTTTGCCGCATGAGCGGAAGCTTCTGGCAGAGCGTATTGAAGCACGTGTCACGAGCCGCAAGCCGTCCTCCTACATTACAGGGCATTCCTATATTCAGGGGGTTCGCTTCCATGTGGATGAGCGGGTCATCGTGCCGCGCTCGCATATCGGCGAAATCCTGTTCAACGAGTATCTGAACCCCAATGGCTCCAGCTTCCTGCCCGATCCGATGATGGTGGAAAGCGCCGTCGATATCTGCACTGGCTCCGGCTGCCTTGCGGTGATTGCTGCAAAGTTCTTCCCCAACGCGACTGTCGATGCGGTCGATCTTTCCGCCGATGCGCTGGAAGTCGCGAAGCTTAATGTTGCGGAACATGAAGTGGAACAGCAGGTCAACCTGTTGCATGGCGACCTGTTTGAACCGCTTGCAGGCCGCACCTACGACCTCATCATCACCAACCCGCCCTATGTGGATCATGAAGCGCTTGCAGGCTATCCGCCGGAATATCAGGCGGAACCGCGCATGGCACATGACGGAGGCGAGGACGGACTTGATCTGGTGCGCCAAATCCTTCGCGATGCGCCAGCCTTCCTCAACCCGGAGGGGTTGCTGATCTGCGAAATCGGTTCAGGTCGCGAGATCCTGGAAGAAGAATTCCCGCATCTGGAATTTGCCTGGATTGAGACCGCTGAATCCCAGGATGCGGTGTTCCTGATCAGCGCCGAGGCGCTATCGAGCTAATTAGTCATTATCGTTCGGGATATTCAGCACCTGCCCGCAGGCCTTGCAGTGGACGGCATCGAGATCGTGCCGCTGCAAGCCACATTGCGGGCAAGGAAATGTGACCTTGTTCGGCCGCACCACGGCCTGCGCCAGCCGCACGAAGAGCGAAATGCCGACAATCATGGTGACGACGGATGTGAGCTTGCCCAGCGTTCCGGGCAAGGTAATGTCCCCGAAGCCGGTGGTCGTCATCGTCGCGACGGTGAAATAAAGCGCGTCGACAAAGCCATCCAGGCCATCCTGATTGTAGAAGAAGGTGGTGTAGACGAAACTTGTCACCACGAAGAGAAAGACCATGAAGTTGAGTGCAGCCCGCACCACCTCATGATAGCTGCCATAGCCCGCTTTCCGGAGCGCCACCCGCAGAAGCGGACTTTCGCCAATCGCCCAAAGCCGCATGGCGCGCAGAAAGGCGAAGTTGAAAAGCGTGTGCGGGAAAAGCAACGTCGCCAGCACCGCCAGATCGATCCAGGTCAGTGGCCGCTTCAGGAAGGCGCGTGGTGAATCCGCTGCCAGTGCCCGTATCAGCAATTCCCCGAAGATCCACACCGCAATGGCATAATCGATGATGAGGTAAGTGGGACCGCTTCTGAGATAGGGGCCCAGCACGAAGAAGGCGATGATGCACAGATCCACGAAGGCAAGCAGAGACTGCCAGCGAAGCGCCCAGGCATCGCGTCCACGCGCAAGACGCCGGGCGGCCATGCGTCCATAGGCAAGACGTGCGGCAAGAGAGCGGGAAGAAGTTTTGCTTGTCCTCATCCGGGGGCGATATAGCGCCGCCTCTCAAGGGTCAAGCACAACCCTTGAACGCAGGTAAAACAAGAATGCTCAAGCAGCCTTGCTGGGACGCTCTGTTTGACATTTGATACCCATTGCGGCGATCATCGATGATCCAATGCAAAATTCGAGAATTCCACTAGAAGCTTGGCGGCGTGCAGGCACTGATGACCTCGCAAGGCACCGGACCGACACAGCGAAAACGATGCGGGCGACGACTTTCGAAATAATAGGCATCGCCGGGACCGAGAATGCGGCGCTCGTCATCCACCGTCACTTCCAGCCGACCGGAGAGAATGATGCCGCCCTCCTCCCCTTCATGGACCAGCGGCACTTTGCCGGTATCGGCACCCGGCTGATAGCATTCATGCAGGATCTGCAAACTGCGGCCAAAGGTGTTTTCTCCCACCTGGCGATAGGAAATCCGCCCCTTGCCGATCTCCACCAGCTCCTCTGCCGCGTAAAAAGCTTTCTTCGGTTTTTCCGGCTCAAAGGCAAAGAATTCCGCAAGCCCGATCGGGATGCCATCCAATATCCGTTTCAGCGCACCGACGGATGGATTGGATGCATTCGACTCGATCAGTGAGATGGTTGAATTGGTTACGCCAGCGCGCTTTGCCAGTTCCCGCTGCGAGAGCTTGTGCGCCATACGGATCTGGCGCAACCTGTTGCCTATATCGACGCCCATGCCACCACCTGTTTCACCTGTTCGACATATCGAAACTCATGGCGCATCGATCAAATAAAATCAACAGGTTGCATGACGCCAGAAAAGGACTTGTTGCCGCTTCGAAAATGCAGCACACAAACACATCGGAAATGGAGCCGCATTGCTATGGACCACTCTTCACGTTCTAACCTGCCTTCGATGGAAAACTTCTGGATGCCGTTTACGGCAAACCGGCAGTTCAAGGCCTCGCCGCGCCTCTTGGCCAGTGCCGAAGGCATGTATTACACCGATGTGGATGGCAATCAGGTGCTGGACGGCACGGCCGGTCTGTGGTGCGTGAATGCTGGCCATGGCCGCAAGCGTATTGCCGATGCAGTTGAGCGCCAGCTGCGCACGCTCGATTTCGCACCCACCTTCCAGATGGGCCATCCGATTGCCTTCGACTTTGCTGAAAAGCTTGGCAAGATGTCGCCTGGCGGCCCTTCCGCACAGCTTGACCGCGTGTTCTTCACCGGCTCCGGTTCTGAATCCGTCGATACCGCCCTGAAGATCGCCATCGCCTATCAGCGCGCCATCGGCCAGGGCACGAGAACGCGCATCATTGGCCGCGAAAAGGGCTATCACGGTGTTGGCTTCGGCGGCATTTCCGTCGGCGGCCTTGTCAACAACCGCCGCATCTTCCCGCAGATCCCGGCAGACCATATGCGCCACACGCTGGATCTTGAGCGCAACGGCTTCTCCAAGGGCTTGCCGCCGCACGGCCTCGAACTGGCGGAAGATCTGGAACGTCTGGTGCAGTTGCATGGTGCTGAAACCATTGCTGCCGTCATCGTCGAGCCGCTTTCCGGTTCTGCTGGGGTGGTCATTCCGCCGAAGGGTTATCTGGAGCGGCTGCGCGCCATTTCCGAAAAGTACGGCATTCTGCTGATTTTCGATGAAGTCATCACCGGCTTTGGCCGTCTCGGCACACCGTTTGCGGTGGATTATTTCGGCGTGGTGCCGGACCTCATCACGACCGCCAAGGGTCTGACCAATGGTGCGATTCCGATGGGCGCTGTGTTTGCAAGCCGCAAGGTGCATGACGGCCTGATGCATGGGCCGGAAAACGCCATCGAGCTGTTCCACGGCTACACCTATTCCGGCCATCCCGTGGCCAGCGCCGCTGGTATCGCCACCATGGAAATCTACGAGGAAGAAGGGCTACTGACGCGCGGCGCGGCAATGGCCGAACCGTTCCAGGAAGCACTTCACAGCCTGAAGGGTCATCCGCATGTGGCCGATATTCGCAACCTCGGACTCGTGGGTGCCATTGAACTGACACCGCGTGACGGGGCTCCCGGCACCCGCGCCTACGATGTTTTCGTCGATTGCTTCAAGAACGGCCTCTTGATCCGCGTGACGGGCGATATCATTGCGCTTTCGCCGCCGCTGATCATCGAGAAAGAGCATATCGAGATCATCGTTTCCAAGATCGGCGATGCCTTGAAGCGCGTTGCTTGATCATCAAATGAGAAGCGGCCCCGCAAGGGGGCCGCTTCAAACATTCAGATAAGATCGACGTGACGGTTCACGTCCTTGTAGAGCAGGTAGCGGAAGCGACCAGGCCCTCCCGCATAGCAAGCCTGAGGGCAGAAGGCGCGAAGCCACATGAAATCGCCCGCCTCCACTTCCACCCAATCATTATTCAGGCGATAAACCGCCTTACCTTCCAGCACATAGAGGCCATGCTCCATGACATGGGTTTCCATGAAGGGGATGATACCACCCGGCTGGAACGTCACGATGTTAAGGTGCATGTCGTAGCGAATATCCGCCGGGTCGATGAAGCGGGTCGTGGCCCAGCAGCCATTGGTGTCAGGCATCGCAACCAGTTCGCGCTCATCCTCATGGGCAAAAACGGCAGGCGGAGCTTCCAAGCCTTCCACAACCTGAAAGCGCTTGCGCACCCAATGGAATTTGACCGGCGAAGACCCGGTGTTCTTCAAGGTCCATTTTGAACCGGCGGGCAAATAGGCAAAGGAACCGGCGCGAAGCGCATGGGCGACCCCATCCAGCGTAATCGTCATCCCGCCTTCGACCACGAAGATCGCGCCCTGTGCCGCGGTGTTAGGTTCCGGCCTGTCACTTCCGCCGCCGGGCTGCACTTCCACAATGTATTGCGCGAAGGTTTCTGAAAAACCTGTCATCGGACGCGCGATTATCCAGGCGCGTGTCTCATTCCAATGCGGCAGGAGGCTGGTGACGATATCCGTCATGACCGTGCGGGGAATAACCGCGTAAGCTGTGGTGAAAGTGGCCTTGCTGGATAGAAGCTCAGTCTGTGGTGGCAGACCACCCATGTTCGCGTAATAGCTCGTCTTTTCCATTCTGATCTCCAATCGACACGCAGGCCATCCGTGTCATTTCCTTTGAACGCCACATGTCTTATCGCCAAGTGAACATGAAATAAATCGTCAACTTCGGTGACATCGTCCCCCGAAAGCGCTGAGCGCGCGAAGCTTATGTTCGCCTGTGGACTTAGACGAAAGTCGTTCTGATCCGTCTAATCCCTCTGTGTTACTTTGGCACCATCGCATTCTGTCACATGGGTAGGAATTGACAGTCTGGCGGGGGACGCCGTGTTGAAACCGGCATGCAAGGAGGGCCGCACCCGAAAGGGAAAGATTGCAGACAGACGGCTGGAGGGCCGGACTGATGAAGCGAAGCGAGCCAGAAATGGCACCACGCGCACGATGTGATCAGCGATATTTGACGGTCGGAAGACCGGAATTCTGGAGGAGGAATTCATGGCAGCAATTGAAATGAACGCAAGGGACCGCTCGCGTCCCATGACCGGGGAGGAGAAGAAGGTCATTCTCGCCTCTTCCGCCGGCACCATCTTTGAATGGTACGATTTCTATCTTTACGGCTCACTGGCGGCGATCATCGGCGCACAGTATTTTACCGCCTTCCCGGAAGCCACACGTAACGTGTTTGCGCTTTTGGCTTTTGCAGCCGGCTTCATCGTTCGCCCCTTTGGAGCGCTCGTGTTCGGCGCATTGGGCGACCTTGTTGGCCGCAAATATACCTTCCTGATGACCATCCTCATCATGGGACTTTCCACATTCCTGGTCGGTCTTTTGCCAAGCTATAATAGCTGGGGTGCGGCGGCGCCGGTAATCCTGATCATTCTGCGCATGTTGCAGGGCCTGGCGCTTGGCGGCGAATATGGTGGTGCCGCAGTCTATGTGGCCGAACACGCGCCGGCCAACCAGCGAGGCTATTTCACCGCCTTTATCCAGACAACGGCAACCCTTGGCCTTTTGTTGTCCCTGATCGTTATCCTGGCGGTTCAGGGCTATGTAAACGCAAACTGGGCACCAACCGCAGTTCTCGATGCAGCAGGCGCTGCCGTACTCAACCCTGACGGCTCGCCAAGGATGATCAAGGCCTTCGATCTCTGGGGCTGGCGTATTCCATTCCTGGGTTCAATCGTTCTTCTCTTGATCTCACTCTATATCCGCATGCAAATGCATGAATCGCCTGCCTTCAAGAAAATGAAGGAAGAGGGTGCAGCATCGAAAGCGCCTCTGCGTGAAGCCTTCGGAACCTGGAAGAACGGCAAGTTCGCCCTGATCGCTCTTTTCGGTCTCGTCGCAGGTCAGGCTGTCGTCTGGTATTCGGGCCAGTTCTACGCTCTGTTCTTCATTCAGAACGTCGTGAAGGTGGATAGCTTTACCGCCAACGTCATGGTGGCATGGTCGCTGATCCTCGGTACGAGTGGCTTCCTGTTCTTCGGTTCGCTGTCGGACAAGATCGGCCGCAAGCCCATCATTCTGGCTGGCTGCCTCATTGCTGCACTCACCTACAAATTCGTCTTCCCGCTGCTGACGGAAACGGCAAACCCGGCTCTTTACGCAGCACAACAGACTCCGGTCGTGGTGACCGCCGCGCCTGGCGACTGCTCTTTCCAGTTCAACCCAGTGGGCACGGCGAAATTCACGTCCTCTTGCGATATTGCAAAGTCAACACTGGCACGCTCTTCGGTGAACTACACGTCCGTTGAAGATCCGGCAGCTACGACAGCACAGGTCAAAATTGGCGAAACCGTCATTCCATCCTACGATGCCACAGCTCTGACAGGCGATGCCGCCAAGGCAGCACCGGCCGCTTTCACAAAATCGGTCAACGACGCCCTCACGGCCGCCGGTTATCCACTTGCTGCCGACAAGAACACCAGCGTGATCAAGGCCGCGCACTTCTTCGATATCTTTACCGGCCAGAAGATCATGGTCATCCTGATCCTGACCTACCTCATTCTGCTCGTCACGATGGTCTATGCACCGATTGCGGCCATGCTGGTGGAACTGTTCCCTACCCGCATTCGCTACTCTGGCCTCTCTCTGCCCTACCATATCGGTAACGGCTGGTTCGGCGGCCTGATGCCAGCCACTGCATTCGCCATCTCGGCGCAAACTGGCAACGTGTATGGTGGCCTGTGGTATCCAATCATCATTGCCGGTGCGACGGTTGTGATCGGCGCGCTGTTCGTGCCAGGCGGAACCCACAAGAAGGACATCTTCGCCGACGACGCAAAGTAACACTCCCAATCATTTTGCAAGAGACGGACAGGCTGACCTTCGGGTCAGCCTTTTCATTTTAGAAGCATAATCTCCTTGGATGCTTAACCTCATCATTCCGCTACCCGCCTCCAGCGCGATGCTATGAGCGCCGGGTCGAGAGCGAAGCAGCAGGCGTTGAACCAGCCAGCGCTGACTCGTGATGATGAGCCGCATGAGCCGAGGCAGAGGTTCTGCTCCCGAACAGGAGTGATGAAGATGGGGGTACCTATCGCAATCACGCTTGAGCCAAGAAAAACCCGGACGAGCTGGTTAAATCGCGTCCGGGTTCCATTCTTTAACTCGTCGCAACGGGGTCAAGTGTTAGCGCACCTGACCTCACTCCTGTAAGATACAGGCACGACACCTGGCTTCAAGCACGGCATATAGTGCGCCTTATGAGCGCTTTGACTTCAGCCATACCAGCCAGCCGAGCAGAAAAACACCGAGAATAATGGCATTGGCGAGAACCCCCATCGCGACTGCCCTGATCTTGTCGGCGCTCGCATCTGCTGCCGTTGTCATCGGCAGCAGAATGGCGATGAACACCACGCCCATGGCCAGCGGCATAGTGAGCCCCATGGTTTCGCGTGTCCGTAGCGCCGTCATCAGCAGAAAGAAGACAAGCCCGATGCGGAACGGGTCAATCAACTGGCCGGTGAGAATTTCTATCATTGTTCCCCTCCCATTAAGGCATTGGTGAGATTACAGAAATCTCGGATGGGAACAAGCGATTCCACCAAAAATGCCGGCGGGCGAACCACCGGCACGTTTAAGGTCAAACCGGTTGATCAGGCCAGCGTATAGGCCGTCTTGACCACGGTGAAGAATTCCGCGGCATATTTGCCCTGTTCGCGCGGGCCGAAGGAGGATGCCTTGCGACCGCCGAAGGGCACGTGGAAATCCACGCCAGCGGTGGGCAGATTGACCATGACCATGCCCGCTTCCGAGTTGCGCTTGAAGTGGGTGGCATGCTTCAGGCTCGTGGTTGCGATACCGGCGGAAAGGCCGAAGGGCGTATCGTTGGCGACAGCCAGCGCTTCCTCATAATCCTTGACGCGGATGACGGCGGCAACCGGGCCAAAGATTTCCTCGCGGCTGATGCGCATATCGTTGGTGGCTTCCGTGAAAAGCGTCGGCTGGAGATAGAAGCCCGGCGTTTCGCGCTCGATGCGTTCGCCACCAAAGGCGAGCTTTGCGCCTTCCTTTCTGCCGATATCGATATAGTCGCAATCCTGCTTCAGTTGGCGCTCATCCACAACCGGGCCGATATGCGTGCCTTCCTTCAACGCGTGGTCCACGTTCAGCTTGCTGAGGCGCTCGGTCAGGGCTTCAACGAACTTGTCGTGAATGCCTTCCGTTACGATGATGCGGGAAGATGCCGTGCAACGCTGGCCGGTGGAGAAGAAGCCGGAATTGGCAGCGGCTTCCACGGCCACGCCAAGATCGGCATCGTCCAGCACCACCATCGGGTTCTTACCACCCATTTCCAGCTGGAACTTGCGGTTATGCTCAATGGAGGCTGCCGCCACGCGCTTGCCGGTTCCGGTGGAGCCGGTAAAGGTAATGCCTGCCAGATGCGGACTATCCAGCATGGCCTGACCGACGACGGAGCCGCGCCCCATCACAAGGTTCAACACGCCCTTGGGCAGACCGGCGCGATGGAGAATATCCACAATGGCCCAAGAGCAGCCGGGCACCAGTTCGGCAGGCTTGAAGACAACCGTGTTGCCATAGGCGAGAGCTGGCGCGATCTTCCAGGCGGGAATGGCAATGGGGAAGTTCCAGGGGGTGATGATGCCGATTGGCCCCAATGGTTCGCGGGTAATCTCGACGCCGATATTCGGTCGCGCGGAGGGCACGAGCTCCCCTGTCAGGCGCAGCGTTTCACCTGCGAAGAAATCGAAGATCTGGGCGGCACGGATCGTTTCGCCAATCCCTTCGGCGAGCGTCTTGCCCTCTTCCAGCGAAAGCAGTCGGCCCAATTCATCCTTGCGTGCCAGAATCTCATCCGCCGTCTTTTTCAGGATGGCATGGCGCTCCAGAATTCCGGACCGTGACCAGGATGGAAACGCCGCCTTGGCTGCGGCAATGGCTGCGTTCGCATCATCTGCGCTTGCCTGGGCGTAAAGGCCGACAACATCGCGCGTGTCGGAAGGATTGATGTTTTCTTCCGCTTGGGAGCCGACCCATTCGCCGGCGATGAGGTTCTGGTGCAGTGTCATGGTGCCTCTCTTTGTTGAGCGTAAAATCGCCCTCGCTCTCTCGAAATTCTCGCTTATCATATCTCTCTTGAATATAAATATGACAAGCAACTCACGCTTCTGCGTAGGGCGGGAACAAATTTGCCGGGTTCTTGGTTTCTGCTGCATGCAAAATGTTCGGCAGGCAAATGTTCAAAACCTGGTGTTGGCGCCAAGTCGGATGTTTCATTCCGCCCAATGGTTGAATTCTGGATTTCCGGCACTACATAAGGTGTCACCGTGCGCCTGCCTTCCCTTTGGAAGCAGCCCTCCCACCCGGGCCGAGGCGCAATTCAAGGCGCGCACTTTGCCCGCCCTTTGCGGCGATGCCACGCGCATCTCCCGCTCGTTGTTCGGCACCTGCCGGAACCGTATCAGATCATCAGGCACCTGAGCCTTCAGGTGCAGAAGGAGATATTTTTGCAAGTTCTCGTCCGCGACAATAACGTTGATCAAGCTCTCCGTGCCCTGAAGAAAAAGATGCAGCGCGAGGGTCTCTTCCGCGAGATGAAAGCGCGCAGCGCCTATGAAAAGCCTTCAGAGCGTCGTGCCCGAGAGAAATCCGAAGCCATTCGCCGCCAGCGCAAGCTCGCTCGCAAGAAGGCGCAGCGCGAAGGCCTGTTGCTGATGCCGAAGAAGGCAGCCGTTCGCGGGCGGCGCTAATTCCCGTTCGATAGTTCCCAGCAGTCCGTAGAAAGGATAGCCCCATGTCCCTGGATGATGTGACGATAGCCCCCGCCAAGCTCTCTCCCCGTGATAGAGCGGAAGCAACGAATCGAGCGGCTCGCGAGATCATCGATTCCGAGGCCACGGCGCGGGAAAAGAAGACGGAAAAACTGCGCGCCATGCGGCTTGCCAAAGTGGCGACGCCCGGCCCGAGAAAAGGCAAACGCTAAGCCTGCCAGATGCAAAGGCGATCCGTCAGGGTCGCCTTTCTTTTTGATCCCGACGCTCAACCGCCCGATGGATTTTGCGGTGCCTCGCCTGGCTTGATCACCGGCATGTTGCCCGTTTGCGGTGCGGGCTCCACAAGTTCATGATCTCCTGTCACCGGCGGCTTCAGAACGCCATTGCAATTGGCAAGATTGCCTGAGAGAGATTCAGGCTTGCTGTCCGGTGCCTGACCGGAGCTTCCGCCTGACTGGCCATCCGGCGTCAGACAACGATCGGTAGACGGGCTGGGTGCAGTTGTCCCGGCCTGTGCCACGGCCTCCGTGGCAGCCAGAAGCGCTCCCAAAGCGAGGGTGAGCGACAGGATACGCAATCCAAACCTGCCTGAGTTCGTTCCTGAGTTCGTTCGAAATTCGGACATGCTCTCTATCCTCCTTCACAAACAGAACTCGTCAGGCCCGTCGCCGTTCCCGGTGGCAGCACTCAACGTGTCGGGATAAAACTTTCCCGCACCACCAGATCGGGGATGATGCGTACGATCTGGGACGGTGCATCCGCGTTGAGGGCACGCTGTTCAAGAAGCGTTATCACCGCAGAGGCCACCTGTTGCGGATCCTGGCGGAAGGTGGTCAGGCTATAATTGAGCCACGCGGCTTCCGGCACATCGTCGAATGCCATGACGGCGACATCCTGCGGCACCCGCAGCCCGGCACGCCTGAGGATATCGATCAGGCCAAGGGCGAGAAGATCGTTGGCGCAGAAAATTGCATCAAATTCTGCCTTCGCTTCCAGCAATTCACGCGCCGCCGTCACACCGCCCTGATAGTCGGAATCGGCGCCATGGGCCATTGGAATGGGGCCAAGCCCGTGGGCCTGGCAGGCTTGCGCAAAGGCAATTTCCCTTTCCCGAATGCTGGGCGTGCCGGAATGCGAACCGATATAGGCAAGCTTCTTGCGCCCCGCCTCGATGAAAAGTTCGGCGGCACGGCTTGCCGCCTCCTGGTTTCCGGCCTGCACCAGATCTGCGCCTGCCTCACCGCGTCCGATCATCACCACCGGCTGGCCGTTGCGTCTTGCCAGTTCGAAGAAACTCGCAGGCGGTGATCCAGAGAGAATGATGGTTGCTGCCGCGCGATGACCAATCAGAATGCGTTGCGCCGCCAGCAATTCCTCTTCCGTCTGGCCGGTATTGATGAGAACGGGAACGCTTCCGCGTGCGATCAGCGCCTTGGAGAGCGCCGCTGTCAGGTGCGAACGAAAGCCCACTTCCGGCTTGGTGGCAACGATGCCGACCAGCCGGCTCTGGTTGGCGAGAATGCCGCGTGCCAGATCGTTGACGTGATAGCCAAGCTCCTCGGCTGCCTTCAGCACCTTTTCGCGCGTGGCAGGCGAAACGCTGGCCCCCGGCGTGAAGGTTCGCGATACGGCAGAGCGTGACACGCCTGCCTTGCGTGCCACTTGTTCGGCACTGACAAAGCGTGGCTGGTTCCGGGCAGACTTTTCTTTTGTCATCAAAACCTCATCGTCCCACGCGGGACAGCACGTCCGCTTTCAGAAAGCGTTCGACAAGCAGCATGAATACAAGCGATGGAATCAACAGCAGCAGCGCCGTGATGGACGCAATCTGGTAGTTTCCGCCAGACCCTGCAGAATAAAGAAGCAGGGGCAGCATGTTCACATCCGGAGCGCCGACGAAGTAGCTTCCGGTAAATTCATCAAGCGATTCCAGAAAAACGAAGATTGCACTGGCCAACAGGCCGGGCGCAGCCAGAGGCAGCGTAATATCCCGGAAGGTGCGCAACGCCCCTGCCCCGATGGACCGGGCAGCCTGCTCCAGTTCCGGCTCTATGGCGGAGAAAGCTGCAGTGGCAATCCACACCGCGTAGACCAGACCATGCGAGACATGAACGAGAACGACGCCCGCGATGGTACCATTGAGGCCGATCTCGTAGAAAATCCGGGCGACGTTGACATAGACCGTCAGGTTGGGAAAAGCCTGCGGCATAAGGAAGGCCAGCAGGATAAGCCCGCGCAATGGCAGCTTCAAACGCGCCAGAGCATAGCCTGCAGGAATGGCCAGAGCGAGCGACACCAGCACCGTCAACATCGCGACGATCAACGAGTTGCCAAGCGATTCAAGCGCTCCTCCCCTCGGCGCGAAAACCTTTCGCCAGCCGGAGAAACCGTATTCCAGCGGCAGCGCGTGAGGAAAGTACCATTTCTCTGTCACAGTCCAGAGCAGCATGTTGAACAGCGGCCCGAAAATGGCAAAGGCCAGGAGACCGAAAACAATGCCGCGCGGCACCCACCAAAGGGCGGCGAAAAAGCGCGAGGAAGCCCTCATCATGCCCGCTCCTTCATGCTGATTTTGAGGTAAAACCAGGCAACGCCGGAGGCCATGAGAAGCGAGATGAGGCCGAGCGCATTGGCAACGCCGTAATCGCCATAGGCATTGACGCGGAAGGCAATATCCGCCGTCAGCATGGTGGGCGATTGCGCATTGATCATCAGCGGCACCGAAAGCACGGACATCATGGTCACGAAGGAAAGAATGAGCCCGACGGCAAGCGTGGTCGCCGCCTGAGGCAAGATGATCTGGAACAGAATGCGCAGCCTTGAGGCCCCCAGGTTCATGGCCGCCTCGATACCCTCGCGGTTGACGGATGCCATCGCTCCGGACAGCAGAAGCGCCACGAAAGGCGTCTGCTTCCACACGAAGGCGATCACGATCCCGCGCCAATCCAGGAAGCTGACCGCCTGAAGCGGCTCAATCAGGCCAAGGCTGATGGCGGTGTTGTTCATCATGCCGTTCTTGGCGAGGAATGTACGCAGGACCTGCCCCACCACGATGAAGGGCACGAACATCGGCCAGCGATAGAGAAACCGCAGCAATGCCACTGCGCGCGGATGGTTGCCCAACGTGAGATATCCACCGATGGAAATGGAGAAGACCCCGATCAGCACCGTCGAAAGGGTAATGATCGCAACGGTGAAGACCATATCCTTCCAGTAGAGATCGAAGGACTTCGAAAAATTCCCGAAGCCCCAGCCGCCATCCACCTGAAACGCGCCGATTCCCGAGAGAGCAAGCGGCAGGATGAACAAAAGGCCGATCACCGCCAGAGCCGGTGCAACAAGAGACAAGCCGAGGAAACGTCTGGACATCACGGTGAGGCACGCATTTCACTGATCCCGGAGGGTTCCCCCATCCCAGGTATTGCCGGGACGGGGGAACGATCGCAGGAGGGTTTACTTCACAGACTTCTCATAGGCTTCGAGGATCGCCGTATTGTAGGGTGCGATCGGGAATGGCTTGCCCTTGGAAGCCAGATCTTCCGGGGAGATATCCACGAAGAGCTTGTTCCAGGTCGCATCGTCGAGCTCCGCCTTCACGTGGTTGGCGTCGATGCCCGGATACCAGTTGAAGCGCTTCACGATGCCTTCGGCCTGCACCTTGGGGCTTGTGGCCAGGGCCACGAACTTCTCAGCCAGTTCTTTGTGTGCTGCCTTTTCCGGAATCACATAATGCATGGGCTGGCCGGGCATACCGGGTGCGGGCAGAACCAGCTTCATCTCTGGGGGCAGACGGCCATCTGCCTTCCAGCTGTAGAACATATCCACCCAGACAGGCCCCATGGCGATCTCACCGCGGGAAAGAAGATCCAGCGTTCCGGCATTGCCGGGTGTCAGTGTCGCATTGGTGGTGAAGTCGGCAAGCTTCTTCAAGGCGCCACCCCACTTCTCGGTTTCGGCCTGCTCGAAGGGGCCATTCATCAGCTTGCTGGCATCGCCATCGCCAAAGGCATAGATCCAGCCCATGACGAAGCTGACGCCGGATGCGCCACCCTTGATGCCGTTATAGCCGAACTGCTTGGGATGCGCCTTTGCCCAATCCACCAGCTCCGCGTAGCTCTTCGGCGGGTTGGGAACGAGCGCCGGATTGTAGGCAATGGCCGTCTGGCTGTTGAACATCGGCATTACATAGCCTTCGACATTGGTGCCGAGAGCCATCTTGGCATTGTCACGCGTGACCAGCTTGCCGGTATCGATGTCACCGCGATATTTCGCGAGGTAGCTCTTGCTCACCATCGGGCCAACGAACTTCTCGTGGACAACCGCCACATCCGTATCCCAGGTCTTCTGCTGGGCACCGGCTTGCGCATCGAAGCGCTCGAGAATCTTCTGGGAACCGGCATCGCCCGGGCCTGTGCCCACGGCGCGCACCGTATGGCCGGGATTGGCCTTTTCGAACAGCGGCGCGAGATACTGGTTGATATAGTCGACCATGTTCTGGTCGCCCGCCGTCACCACGGTCAGTTCGTCTGCGTGGGAAGGCAGGGCCGAAAGCGGGAAGGCAGACAAGGCAAGGGCTGCCATTGCGGACAGTCGTTTCATCGGTCGTCTCCGTTTTGAGATGAAGAGGTTGATAGCGAGCCTGGCCACTTCAGGCGGCCGGGTTAAAGGCAAAGAAGTTTTCGTTGGCGACGCGCAGCACCACATCCGACCCCGGAGCGAAGGCTCGCGGCGCATCCGCCATGACCTCCTTATCCCCCAGACGGATGACATGGCGCCAATGGCCGCCCGGATAGCTGACGGACAGGACACGCCCGTCGAAAACCTGCCCGCCATCCTCCGGCAGATCGCTGCCCGCCTCGAAAAGCTGGGCCGCTTCCGGGCGAAAGCGCGCCTCGATCATCCCCGAGGCAAGCCTGTGCGCCGGGACCGGCATGGTGAGCGTGCGATGACCGGGGAAGGAGGCAAAGCGCACGCGCCTCTCCTCCACCTCCGCCTGCAATGTCAGCAGGTTTTCGGCACCCATGAAGGCTGCAACAAAGGAGGAAGCCGGGTTGTTATAGACCTCCTCCGGGCGGCCCTGCTGTGCAATCTGCCCGCCATTGAGGATGACGATGCGGTCCGCCATGACCATCGCCTCCTCACGATCATGCGTGACATGGATTGCGGTAATGCCGAGCCTTTGCTGCAAGGCGCGAAGCTCGTGCCGCACGGTCAAGCGAATACGGGCATCGAGATTGGAGAGTGGCTCGTCCAGCAACAGGATTTCCGGATCGATCACAAGAGCACGGGCAAGTGCCACGCGCTGGCGCTGACCGCCGGACAGTGCCGAAGGCTTTCGCTGCCCAAGCCCGTGAAGACCGAGGAGCGACTGCACCGCTTCCACTTTGGCACCGATTTCGGCTGACGGCAGCTTGCGCAGCTTAAGGCCATAACCAATGTTTTGCGCAACCGTCATGTGCGGCCAAAGCGCATAGGACTGGAACATCAGGGCCATGCCGCGCCGATCCGGCGGCAGCCTGGAAATATCACGGCCTGCGACCTGCACCGTGCCTTGCGATGGCGCGACAAAGCCGGCCAGCAATCTCAGAAGCGTGGTCTTGCCGCAGCCGGATGAGCCGAGCAAAGCGACGAATTCGCCCTTTTCAACCGTCAGATCGATGCCCTTGAGCACCTGGGTCGCGCCATAGGTGCTGGCCACCTGCCGAAGCTCGAGAAATGTCTGATCGCCCATCGATATGCCCCATCTGCACAGCCGTGCAATCACTGGGAACACTCTTATGATCGCTTTCTAACAGGCAGATGACAGCGTGATTGAATGCTGAAAAATTCATCGCACCCGGCCGAAAAGCGGGTGCCTCACAGCTCCGGCATGTGGATTTCGGTCAAAATCGGACAGAGCATCAGATTATGCTAATTTTCTCGGAACAAGTTGGGCAGAGCTTGTGTTTCTTGATCACAGGGTATGGAGGCAGATATCATGACCGATATGACCGGACACCAGCGCGTACAAGCTCAGATGATCGAGCTGATCCCCGCTTTACGCTCCTTTGCCAGACGGCTGGACCGAAGCCCGACCAATGTTGACGACCTCGTGCAGGAAACCCTGGTTCGGGCTTTGGCCAATATCGACAAGTTCCAGGAGGGCACCAGCCTGAAATCCTGGCTCTTCACAATCTTGCGCAATACTTTCTGCACCAAGTTCGGCCTTGCCAAGCGCGAGACCGTGGGGCTGGAGGATTGCGCCTCGGCGCGGCCAAGCGTGAACGCTCCGCAGGAATGGTCTGTACGGGCCCACGAGTTTCATCGTGCCCTGCTTGCGCTGCCTGATCACTACCGCGATGCCGTGGATATCATTCTGCTTCAGGGACAAAGCTATGAAGTGGCAGCGGAACGCTGCGGCTGCCCCGTGGGCACCATTAAAAGCCGCGTCAACCGCGCCCGCGCCCAGCTTTCCACGCAGCTGAATTAATCAAGAAAACGCCCCCTCTCCCCTTCAAAGGTAGCAAAGCGCTACCTTTTCTTTTGCCTGTCCTTCTGGCCTCACGGCTGATCGATCCCGCTACTGATCGATGGCGTGCGGCGATGGTTGACCCGGTGCCTCGCCTGAGGTGGAGAAGGGTCTGATGACGATCAAGGCCAGTACGATCACGACGATCACGCCCAGCCCCAGCAGCATGTTTCTGTTCATGGAGTTTAACCTTTCGTGAGGAGTGGCGGCACGTTCGAGCGTTTTCGTATCCAACAGAGACACGACAACGCTTTAACTCTTTGTTTTTACGCATTTCCGGACGGAAAACCGCTAAACAGTTTTCCTGGAAATGCTCTCGCCGCCACTCGCTTCGCTGTTTCCTCAGGAGTTACATTTGCTCTGACTGCGCGCCGCTTCCGGGCTTTGCCGGGCCGAGATTGGGTTTAGGCCCCATCGGCGAAAGCGGCACGGAGGTGAAGTCGCCCTTGCCATCAATGGAGCGGCCCTCGGACCAGCGGCCCGAGACAGGCGGCGTTCCATCCGCCTGGAAACCGAGGAAGGCATAGGAGAACTCGCGCTTTTCATCTTCCTGCGGGAAGCTGTTGGGAATGGGGAAGGCTCCTTCAGCCCCGCCCAGCTCCTCCAGTGCTGCCATCCACTGGTTCTGGTGCATGGTGTCACGCGCAATCAGATAGGACAGCATATCCTTCATGCCCGGATCGTTGGTCATGTTGTAGAGACGCACCGCCAGCGTACGCCCAGTGGATTCGGCGGCAATATTGGCTGTCATATCGGCTGCAATATTCCCGCTGGCATAGACATGCGACATGTCGAAGGGAACGCCATCGCTATCGACCGGCATGGCCGAAAGCCCTGCCGATAGCAGGTTTTTCATGTTGAAGCCGTTCATCACCATGCCGTTGACCGGATCGGCAGCCATAGCTTCCTTCTCGGTCAAAGGTGCAGCTTCCATGTTCAGCGCAACGGCGGTCGCCAGCATTTCGATGTGCCCCAGCTCCTCAGCCGCGGTGTTCATCAACAGATCGCGAAATTTCGGGTTGCCGCGCGCGCCGCAGGCCTGGAAGAAATACTGCATGGCAACGCGAATTTCTCCTTCGACACCACCGATTGCCTGCTGAAGCGCATGAGCGAAACGGGGATCGGGCTTCTCGACGCGAACCGGGTGTTGCAGCTTTCCGTCTGTGTAGAACATCTAGTGTCTCCTTGGCTGTTGGGTCGCCCTCCAACAAAAGCTTTTCGGAGAAGTTCCGGCATTACCGGCAAAACAGATAAACAAGGGCAGACGAGGAAAAACGGAAAAAGCCTTGGCAAACGGAACGCGCCAGCAAAATTCGTTTGCAAGCGGCTCAAACCGGACGCATCTTCCATTCGTAAGTCATTCCATACAGAAGAGCAGCATTTTCATGTCGGCAGATGTCATCGTCCTGGGTGCGGGTATCATTGGCGTTTCAACGGCGGTACATCTGGTCAAGCGCGGCAAGTCGGTGGTTCTGGTGGATCGACGGGGGCCGGGCGAGGAAACCTCCTATGGCAATGCAGGGCTGATCCAGCGCGAGGGCGTGGTGCCCTACGGCTTTCCGCAGCAATTGGGCATGATCCTGCGCTATTCGCTGAACAACCGTATCGACGCTCATTACCACCTGGGTGCCCTGCCCTCGGTTGCGCGGTTTCTGGCAACCTACTGGTGGAATTCGAATGTCAGCCGGCATCAGGTGATTGCACGGGCCTATGCCCCCTTGATCGAGCATTCGATCAGCGAGCACGACAGTCTCATTCAGGAAGCAGGCGCCAGCCACCTCATTCGCAAGGATGGCTGGACGGAAGCCTTCCGCACCAAAGCCAAACAGGATGCGGAAGTGAAGGAGGCAGAACGGCTGAAACGCGAATACGGCCTCAACTTCATCGTTCATGACGCCCGATCTCTGGCGGACAAGGAACCGCATCTTTCCAGCGATTTCGTCGGCGGTCTGAGCTGGGTCGAACCCTGGTCCGTTCTCGATCCGCATGCCTTGACCCTCGCTTACGTGAAGCTGTTCGAAAGCCTTGGTGGCCGGTTCATCCACGGCGATGCCACATCGCTGAGGCAAAAGGGCAGCGGCTGGGAGGTGATGACTGAGGAAGGCGCGGTGACCGGCAAGGATGCTGTCATTGCGCTCGGCCCCTGGTCGGACACGGTAACCAAACCGCTCGGCTACAGGTTCCTCGTCGGGGTAAAGCGCGGCTATCACATGCATTACGCCCCGCGTGACAATGCGGTACTGAACGGCTGGACCATGGATGCGGAGCGTGGCTATTTCCTTGCGCCGATGTCCCAGGGTATTCGCCTGACAACGGGCGCTGAATTTGCCACGCGCGATGCGCCGAAAACGCCCGTTCAGCTGGAGCGCGCAGAAGCCGTGGCCCGCACGGTTTTTCCGCTGGCAGAGCGACTGGACAAGGAGCCGTGGATGGGTGCCCGCCCCTGCACGCCGGATATGATGCCGGTGATCGGCAAGGCACCACGCCATAACGGCCTGTGGTTTGCTTTCGGCCATAGCCACCACGGCCTGACCCTCGGCCCGGTGACAGGACGCGTGATTGCAGAATCGATCTGTGGCGAAAAGCCCTTCATGGATATAACGCCCTATCGTCCGGATCGTTTTTCCATCTAGAAAGAACCCGTCTTGACCCGTGCAACAAGCAGCAATCCCGGCCACACCGCCTCCTGGTATGCAGCATCGGCTGGAGATCAGCGCATTCGCCCCGCGCTGGAAGGGGAAGTGGAAGCGCATGTCTGCATCATTGGTGCGGGCTTCACGGGCATATCTGCCGCGCTGGAACTGACCGAGCGCGGCCACACGGTCGTCGTTCTGGAAGCGGAGAGAATCGGTTTCGGCGCATCCGGGCGCAATGGCGGCCAGATCGTCAACGGCTACAGCCGTGACCTCGCCACGATTTCCAGCCGCTATGGGCCAGAGAGGGCCGCAGAGCTTGGCCGAATGTCGCTGGAGGGCGCAGCCATCATCCGCGAACGGGTGGCCCGCTACGGCATCGAATGCGACCTTCGTGAAGGGGGCTTCTTTGCCGCCTTCACCGAAAAGCAGATGCGGGAGATGGAAGCGCACAGGGCCGATTGGCAACGCCACGGCCACCCCGCACTGGAGATGGTGTCCCGGCAGGACGTCGCCAACTATGTCATGACGGATCGCTATGCGGGCGGCATGATCGACCGCCTTGGCGGCCACATCCATCCCCTCAATCTGGTTCTGGGCGAAGCGGCGGCTGTCGAGGCCCTCGGCGGACGGATTTTCGAGCGATCCCGCGTGCTGGGCCTGGAGGAAGGCCCGCGCCTGACCGTGCGAACGGCCAAGGGAAGCGTCGCCTGCGATTATGTGCTGGTCTGCGGCAATGCCTATCTCTTTCCGCAGTTTCCCGAAATCAGCAGCCGCATCATGCCGGTATCGAGCCAGATCATCGTCACAGAGCCTCTGGAGGCAGACCTTGCCCGCTCGCTGCTTCCGGCGGATTACTGCGTGGAAGACGCCAATTATGTGCTCGATTACTACCGCCGCACGGCTGACAACCGCATTCTCTATGGCGGCGGCATTGGCTATGGCGGGCGCGATCCGGCTGATATCGAGGCCGTCATTCGCCCGAAAATGCTGAAGACCTTTCCGCAACTGGCAGGCCGAAAGATAGATTTTGCCTGGGGCGGCAATTTTGCCCTGACGCTGACCCGCATCCCTCACATGGGGCGCCTGTCAGACCGCATCTATTTTTCGCATGGCGACAGCGGACACGGGGTCACGACAACCCATCTTCTCGGCAGAATTCTGGGCGAGGTGGTGGACGGTCATGCCGGACGGTTCGATGTATGGGCATCGCTGCCGAACCTGCCCTTCCCCGGTGGCCAGACCTTTCGTGTTCCGCTGACGCGACTGGGTGCATGGTGGTATGGCATGCGCGACCGGCTGGGGCTCTGAAGCCCGGACGAAAGACCGCAGCAGTTTTTGTGTGACACAGGTTTTAAAAACAAAAAAGCGGGACTATTGCCCCGCCTTTGCAATCGATTTCGCTCTATGTGCCGATCAGCACACAACGAAACGCTTCAGCTGCTGATGGATGGACGCCTTGAAATCCGAAACGATCTGCGCGCCTTCCCGTTCCGGCACCTTGATGGCCAGACGAACCATGCTGACCGTCAGATGGCACATCACAAACGCCGTGCGCTGGAATTCTTCGCGCAGATTCTCCGGCACGAAGGGGGCCGCAGCCTGACAGAACATTTCGGAGATCTGGCGCGCTTCGCTGATGTCGATATCTGCAAGGGCCTTGTCCGCCTGAATGGCGTTGATCAGATCCTGGACCGGCGGATGGCTGCGAACGAAACTCGTATAGAGATCGACCATCATGTCGGAGGCTTCACTGATATCGCTTGGCCCGGCGATGCGGCTCAAGCCTTCGGCGAGCATGTTGCGCATCTGCCCGATGTAACGATCGTAAAGGGTGGCGATAATCGCGGTCTTGTTCGGGAAGTACTGATAGACGGAGGCAATCGGTCCACCGGAGCGACCGGCGATTTCTTTCATGGTCACGGCATCGATGCCTTTTTGACCAATAAGGTCCATCGCGACTTTCAGGATTTCATCGATGCGTTCGCGGCTGCGTTCCTGCTTTGGAATGCGACGCAATGCCAATTGTGCTCCGATATCACGCCGTTCAACCATCTGGCTGCTTGCATCCATAATTCAAACTCCCCTAGCAGCTGCGCCTTACGCGCGCCGCGCCTTGCCCCGTTCGCTGCCGCAGAAGTAACCCATCGTGCTCTTCTTATCGGCCTTTGCCAATTTGTGCGAGAGGCACAGCATCAACCGCTGTACACAGTTCCCGCCGACCGTCTCAACATTCAACCGAAGATGGAAGATCCTTCAATCATTCGTGAGCATGAGAGGTCAATGCGCATGGCTGAGTGTGGCCCCGTCTCTTACACGCCGCAAAACCGCCCCTGCGAGTGCAATTCTTTACTTTTGGAGTTAAGAAGAAGACTTTCTAATGGAGCCTCCATTAAATAAGCCTTATCCCTCCGCAAGCTTAACACCAAACCCTTACCAAAACGCAGTTTCTTGTTCGTTGTTCGAAGTCCGCATCTAGCGAAGCTCATCTCTGTCAGTACTTCATGTTGTACACTTGTTCAACTGTAACAGACAGCAGATATATCAATTTTTGAATATGGTTTTTTGTAGATGATAATTTACCGATGTCTTACCCATGCGATCATAGCGGGCATTAGGAATGACAAAAATACAAGCCGGACAATGTGATGCGTACCCACATAGGCGGGGTCTGCGTGCAGGATGACGGCCATGGCTGCCATGGTTTCCAGACCGCCCGGCGCAAAGGCGATCAATGCCGCAGCCAGCGGAATGCCAAGCCACAGCGAGACAAGAAGGGCCGCCGCGACGGATACCACGCCCGCAACGAGCGTGACGGCAGAACCCGCAAGCGCAGCCCGGCTGAGGTCAGCAAGGCGAACGCCGGAAAAGCGCGCACCAATCATGCTGCCGAGAACAATGTAAACAGGAAGTTGCAGCCAGGCAGGAATTGCGCCCTCAACCAACCCACTCACATGCAGGCCGCTGGATATCAGCATTCCGCCCACAAGAAGCGCCGCAGGGACACGCCATTTCTGCAGCAGCAGCCCCAGAGCGAAGGCAGGAAGCGCCATCAGGACCAGAACAGGCAGGCTGATCTGCTTGAGGACCAGAACAGGTTCGGAGGGAGCCGTGCCGCTCATCTCGACAAACAGCGGCACCAGCAGCGTGAGCGCGAGCACCCGCACGCTTTGCACCACCCCGACGCTGACCAGATCGCTTTTAACCCCGGCGGCGAGACTGAGCACATAGCTGAGGTGGCCGGGGCAAGCGCCCAGCAAGGCCGTCATGGCGTCATAGGCAAACAGGCGGCGCAGCATGATGAAGACAATGAAAAGCAGCAGCGCTGACATGGTAATCAGCATCAGAAAGCTGGCGGGCCAGGCCCAGGCCGCTGCGATGACCTGTGGCGTGACGCCTGCCCCCATGGAAAGACCGACGGAGAGGAAAGCCAGATCGCGAAGGCGCATCGGCACCCGCAGCTTCAGGCCGCTCAGGCTTCCGAGGGTCACAAGCGCGGCTGGCCCCACCAGAAACGGCGCGGGAAGACCGAGGCTTCGGGCAATCAATGCGCCGGAAATTCCAAGTATGGCAGTGAGCAAAAGGCTCTTGAAGGCGGCAGGCATCATCAATTCATAAAGGCGGAAGAATGTGTGTCCGCATCACGGTCAGTCGCGCCTCCCTTTGGGAAGGCCACTCGAAAGAAACCCCGCCTTTCGGGCGGGGCATGAAATCGAGCCTTATGCCGGAAGCGCATTCCGAACAGGAGCCACGTCGTCCAGGCCCAGAAGGAAGTTGATCTGGGGGCGCGCCTTCACAAGATCGTCGATGCTGTACTCTGTCAGAACATCGAAGAAGGCGTTCAGCGCCTTGCGCAGCGCCGAGTTGAGACCACAGCTATCCACCAGAGGGCATTCCACTGCGCCATCTTCGAAACATTCCGCCATGGCGAAACTGTCTTCTGTCACCTTCACCACGTCGAAAAGGGTGATCTTGTCTGCGGCACGACCGAGGCGCACACCGCCGTTGCGACCGCGAACCGTCTCGATCAAACCGGCCTTTGTCAGCGGCTGCAGGATCTTGAAGAGAAAAAGTTCCGATACGCCATAGGCCTTTGCAATCTCCGGAATCCGGCTCAGGCTTCCGTCATTGGCGGCACAATACATCAGCATCCGCACCGCATAGTTGGTCTGCTTTGTCAAACGCATGCCATTCTCCCTGATTCCGCTCAGCTCTCATATAAGCCTTCGGCAAGTTTTGAACAATTCCAAAATATGAAATTTTTGTTCAGGTAATGACGTGTTCACAGTCGTATGAGTTGACGCCGCCAAAAAATTCATGAATGACGCGCTCAACATTAAACATGGAGGAGATTGGTATGAATTGTGTAAAGACCGTGTTGCTCGCAGGCATTGCAGCAGCATTTTCAGTTTCGACGGCGATGGCAGACGGCGAAGTCAATATTTACTCCTATCGTCAGCCAGAACTCATCAAGCCTTTGCTTGATCGATTCACACAGGGAACCGGCATCAAGACAAACGTTCTCTTTCTGGACAAGGGTCTTGTTGAGCGGATCAAGGCCGAGGGTGCCAATTCTCCGGCAGACGTCATTCTGACTGTCGATATCCAGCGCCTGACCGAAGCCAAGGACGGCGACGTGGTTCAGCCGGTCAGCGGCAATGCCGTCATCAACAAGGATATCCCCGCCTCGCTGCGCGACACCGACAACATGTGGTTCGGCCTGACGACACGCGGTCGCGTTGTCTACGCCTCGAAGGAACGCGTGGCGCAGAACGAGATCACCTATGAGGAACTGGCCGACCCGAAGTGGAAGGGCAAGATCTGCATTCGTGACGGCCAGCACGCCTATAACCTGGCTCTCTTTGCCTCGATGATCGCTCATCATGGCGCGGACTATACGGAAAAGTGGCTGACCGGCCTGAAGAACAACCTTGCGCGCAAGCCAGACGGCAATGACCGCAGCCAGGCCAAGTCCATCATGGCGGGCGAGTGCGACATCTCTCTCGGCAACACCTATTATGTTGGCCTGATGATGACCAACGAAAAGGCACCGGAAGAGAAGGAATGGGCCAAGGCAATCAAGGTTCTGTTCCCGAATGCAGCCGATCGTGGCACCCATGTGAACGTTTCCGGCATGGCGCTGGCCAAGAACGCGCCGAACAAGGAAAACGCTCTCAAGCTGATGGAATTCCTCGCCTCCGGCGAAGCACAGAAGATCTACGCCGAGAAGGTTTTCGAATATCCGGTCATGCCGGGTGCGGAACCATCTGCAATCGTGAAGTCCTTCGGCACCATCAAGCCGGATAGTCTGCCGCTGACGGATGTTGCCAAGCATCGCAAGCAGGCTTCTGAACTGGTGGACAAGGTCGCCTTCAACGAAGGCCCGTCGAAGTAAGGCCAAGCCTTCAGACACATCGAGACGACTGTCTGCAACCGGCCCTTTTGGGCCGGTTTTCTTTTGGAGTTCTTCAACGCGACCGACTGCGAGTGAGTGTCATGTCACTGTTACAGCCGGTGCCTAAGGCAGTGCCGGCTGCCCACCCGTCACGACGGTTTTTCTATCGTCAGGCGGCGGGTTGTCGATCAATGCCAATTGCTGTTCTGCGGTGTTGAAACAGGGGGAGGACCCCGCAGAGGAGATGGCGAAGCACCTTCCAGAAACGCTCCGAAGGAGTTCTCATGTCTATCAATGTCCTTTCCCGACACATCCGTCTTTCGCTCCTTTCGACGACGGTTATGCTGGCTGCCCATTCCGCGCTGGCCGCCCCTCTTGCATCGGGCACCTTCACGGTTCCCGTTCCGGAGGTCTCCTATCCGCTGCCCGTAGTGGACAATTACAAGGCCCAGGCGGGCCAGAAGGCGGATGGCCAGAAGGTCAACAAGTTCGACCGTGCCGACAATCCCATCATCCATATTCTTTCCGGCTTCGATGACATCTGGCAGCTGGGCGACGCAGCCTGGGCCAAGGGCGGAGCAAACGGCGATGGAACGGAAGATTACAGCAAGGCCAGGATCGTCTCGCCCGAAATCTGGGCCGCCAATATGCGCTATGTTCTGGATGTGACCGGACCGGCACGCACGCCGGAAAACGCGCTGGCCGCCTATCTGGATGACCGCCGCGTGCAGAGCTATTCGGTCATCGACGGCAAGGGACCATTCGCCGAGATCTATCGCCGTGAGGCTGGCGCGACGACGAGCATCGTTCACAGCCTGGCGAGCTTCAACCCCAACAAGCCGCTTTCCGAAAAAGAGGATGACAAGGGAACGGAAGCAGGAACCGGAAGCCCTTCGCTTCAGGATTTCATTGCCTTCATGAACGTCATGCGTGGATCGGAAGGATCAACTTCGCCGTCCAAATATTTCTATGCCTCTCCCCGTCCCTGGCGCATGACGGATAGCGGCGATGTGGTCAAAATCGGCACGCAAGCCTTTGGTGACAAGACCATCGACATCTATGACAGCTCCGTGCAGGTGATCCCGGCCCTCCTGAGCGCACGCGAGGAACGTCGCCGCAAGGATGGCGCCTTCCCCTCCGGCCATACCAACGCGGCCTATATCGCTGCCTATACTTATGCCTATGCCCTGCCGGTTCGCTTTGCTGAACTGGTGACGCGCGCTTCGGAACTGGGTGAGAACCGCATTGTGACCGGCATGCATTCGCCCCTTGATGTCATCGGTGGGCGCATTGCCGCGACGGCCATTGCCGCAGCGCAGCTGAACGACCCGGCGCACAGCGACCTGAAGAAGCGGGCGCTGGAGAACATGACCCGCACCATGCAGGCCAATCTGCCAGCAGGCGAAAGCCTCTACACAGCGGCACATGCGGGCAAGGATGATCGCTTCCGCGATTATTTTGCCAATGCCGCCATCTATCGCCAGCGCATGACTTATGGTCTGCCGCAGGACAAGGCAAAGGCAGGCCAGGAGATGATTGTGCCAAAGGGCGCGGAAGTGCTTCTTGAAACCCGCTTCCCTTACCTGACCGCAGAACAGCGCCGCGTGGTTCTCTACACGACCGGCATCGATAGCGGCTATCCGCTGCTCGACAAGAGTAATGGCTGGGGCCGTCTCGATCTCGTTGCCGCCGCTGGTGGCTACGGTGCCTTCCCCGGCGATGTGACGGTTGACATGCAGGCCGCGAAGGGCGGTTTCGATGCCGAAGATCAATGGCTTCACAACATTTCCGGCAAGGGCATGCTGACCAAGGCAGGAAGCGGAAAGCTGACGCTTGGCGGTCACAACAGCTATAGCGGCGGTACGTTGCTGCGCGAGGGAACGCTTGTTGCTTCGCACCCGGTTTCTCTCGGCACCGGCGATCTTCAGGTCGATGGCGGCACGCTGACACTCTCCCACGAAGGTCTCATCCTTCCCGGCGAGGTTGCCATTACGGGCGGCACCTTGGAAATCGACATGGCGACCGCGAAAGCGGATGAAGCTGTAACCGCCATCAAGGCAGGCCAGATCAAGGGCCAGTTCGAGCGCGTCATCTCCACAAAGGGCCAGACGCTGCAAACGACCTATGACAAAGGCACGCTGACGGTTCGCCTGCCTGCCGCCAAGGCTGGCTGAGCAGCGCCTTCTTCCCCGAAACGCGAAACCCCGGAGGTCAATCCTCCGGGGTTTCCTTTAGACCGGATGACGGTTCGCCATCATTTCATCGTCAGGCATCATTTCATCGTCGGCATGACAAACTGGGCACCTTCCTTGATTCCTGACGGCCAGCGGCTCGTGACCGTCTTGGTGCGCGTCCAGAAGCGGATGGAATCCGTGCCGTGCTGGTTCAGGTCGCCGAAGGAGGATGCCTTCCAGCCGCCGAAGGAGTGATAGGCCAGCGGGACCGGGATCGGAACGTTGATGCCGACCATGCCGATATTGATGCGGGAGGCGAAATCGCGGGCGGCATCACCATCACGGGTGAAGATGGCAACGCCGTTGCCGTATTCGTGCTTCATGGGCAGGTCGAGCGCTTCTTCATAGGTGTTGGCGCGAACGACCGAGAGAACCGGGCCGAAGATTTCCGTCTTGTAGATATCCATGTCCGGCGTCACGTTGTCGAAGAGGCAACCGCCGACGAAATGGCCGTTTTCATAGCCCTGAAGCTTGAAATCCCGTCCATCGACCACAAGCTTTGCGCCCTGATCCACACCGCTATTGATGAGACCGAGGATTTTTTCGCGGGCTTCCTTGGTGACGACTGGGCCCATATCGGCCTTTTCATCTGTGTAGGGGCCGATGCGAAGGCTCTCTACCATCGGAGTGAGCTTTTCCACGAGGCGGTTGGCGGTTTCTTCACCCACCGGAACGGCAACGGAAATTGCCATGCAGCGCTCGCCCGCAGACCCATAGCCCGCACCGATCAGTGCATTGGCGGCCTGATCGAGATCGGCATCCGGCATGATGATCATGTGGTTCTTGGCACCGCCGAAGCACTGGGCGCGCTTGCCGTTGGAGGCCGCGGTTCCATAGACATAGCGGGCAATCGGCGTGGAGCCGACGAAGGAAACAGCGCCGATGTCCGGATGGGTCAGAATGCCATCGACAGCAGACTTGTCGCCATTGACGACGTTCAGGATACCTTCCGGCAGACCAGCCTCGATCATCAGTTCGGCCAGACGCATCGGCACCGACGGATCGCGCTCCGAGGGCTTCAGGATGAAGGCGTTGCCGCAGGCAATGGCGGGCGCGAACATCCACATCGGAATCATGGCCGGGAAGTTGAAGGGGGTAATGCCTGCGCCGATGCCAACCGGCTGGCGGATCGAATACATATCGATATTGGGGCCTGCGCCCTCGGTGAACTCACTCTTGGCGAGGTGCGGAATACCGATCACGAATTCGCAGACTTCGAGGCCGCGAATGATATCGCCCTTGGAGTCTTCAACCGTCTTGCCATGCTCCCTGGAAAGCATGACGGCAAGCTCATCCATATTGTCGTTCAGAAGCTGGACGAACTTCATGAACACGCGTGCGCGGCGCTGCGGATTGGTGGCAGCCCATTTGGGCTGTGCGGCCAAGGCGCTCGAAACGGCTGCATTCAGCTCTTCGGCGCTCGCCAGCGCCACTTCGCCCTGTGCTTCGCCAGTGGCGGGGTTGAAAATCGGCTGGCTGCGGCCGGATGTGCCGGCAACGCGCTTGCCGTTAATGAAATGCCCGATCTGATACATGGGGTTCCTCCAATGGTGTGGCCGCAGTATGCGCTTTCATTTGCACAAGACAACAGCATGATTTACGCATCCGTTGTGCAAAATTCGAAACTTCAACAGGGATCCGGGCGCTGCGATGGATTGGGATAATGTTCGCATCTTCCTTGCTGTGGCGAGAGAAGGACAGTTGCTGTCCGCCTCCCGCCGGCTCGGCCTCAACCATGCCACACTGGGGCGGCGCATCAGCGCGCTTGAAGCGCATCTGCGCACCCGGCTTCTGATCCGCAAGCCGAGCGGTTGTGAGCTGACGGCGGAAGGTCATGCCTTTCTGGCTTCAGCCGAACGGATGGAAGCGGAAATGCTGGCGGCCCAAGCACGAACGGGCAAGCTCGATGCACCCGTGGAAGGCACTGTGCGGATCGGCGCACCGGATGGCTTTGGCGTTTCGTTTCTGGCCCCGAGGCTGGGAAAGCTGCTGGAGCGGCATCCGCATCTGCGCATCCAGCTTGTGCCGGTTCCCCGCTCTTTTTCCCTATCACAGCGCGAGGCCGACATTGCCATCACCGTGGAGCAGCCAAGCCAGGGACGGCTGATTTGTTCGCGTCTGACGGATTATACGCTGGGGCTTTATGCCTCGCACGCTTATCTTGCGCGTCATGGCACGCCCGGGCAGATCGACGATCTGCGCAACCATGCCCGCATTGGCCATGTGGAAGACCTGATCTTTTCGCCATCCCTGAATTATACCAGCGAAATCATGCGCAACTGGGATGCGGGCTTTGAAATTTCCAGCGCCATCGGCCAGACCGAGGCCGTGCGATCCGGTGCAGGCATCGGCATTCTGCATGATTACATCGCTCGCCAGATACCGGAGCTTGAGCGCGTCCTGCCGCAGCTTTCCATTCGCCGCGCCTATTGGACGAATTACCACGAAAGCCTGCGGGATCTGGTGCGGATCCGCACCGTGGTGGATTACTTGAACGAATGCGTGAAAGCGGAACGCAGCATCTTCGAGTAAGACGCCGCGTTCCGCGTAGTCAAATCATGCCGCGTAGCGTGTAGCAGATGCCATGCCCTGCGCGGGGATGGAGCGGGAATGCTCCAGCCTGAACTGGGAGATCAGGCTTTCCAGCGTGGAGCTTTCACGGGCAAGCCCCGCACCTGCCGCATTCATCTGTTCCACCATGGCGGCGTTCTGCTGGGTTGCATGATCCATCTGGTTCACCGCGCTGCTGATTTCCGCAAGCCCAGCGGATTGCTCCTGCGCTGCAGCGGCGATTGCCTCCATATGCGCGTTCACAGAGACAATGAGGTCCGCAATGCTTTCCAGGCCAGTACCCGTATCGGAAACAAGCCGTACACCTTCGGAAACGGCCACTTCGGAATTGTTGATCAGGGTCTTGATTTCGCGCGCCGCATTGGCGGAACGCTGCGCCAGCTCCCGCACCTCCTGTGCCACGACTGCAAAACCCTTACCTGCTTCTCCCGCTCTTGCAGCCTCGACACCCGCATTGAGGGCGAGAAGATTGGTCTGGAAGGCAATCTCGTCGATTACGGAAATGATCTGGCCGATCTGACGGGAGGCCTGATCGATACGTTCCATGGCAAGAACCGCCTCTCGCACCACCTCGCCAGACTTGCCAGCCTGAACCTGTGCATTGCGGGTGACGCTGCGTGCCTCGTTAGAGCGTTTAGAGGTAGCCGATACGTTGGACGTGATCTCTTCCAAGGCCGCGGCCGTTTCCTCAAGCGAGGCTGCCTGCTGTTCGGTGCGGCGCGACAGGTCGTCAGACGCTGCGGAAATCTCCGAGGCACCGCCGCTGACCGATCCGACGGACTGGCTGACTATCTGGAGGGTTTCCCGCAACTGGCTGACAGAGCGGTTGAAATCCGAACGGAGGGCTTCGAATTGCGGAGCGAAGGCTTCGTGGATTTCGCACTGCATGTCGCCGGAGGCAAGGCTGCGCAAGGCAGCGGCAAGCGAGCCGGTGGCGCGATTAAGCCGCTCCTCCGCTTCTGCTTCCGCACGTCTTTGCGCTTCCAGACGATCGCTTTCAGCTCTCGCCCGGGAAGCCTCCGCCTCACTCTCCAACTGCTTGTTGCGAATGGCATTCTGGCGGAAGACTTCAACAGCGCGCGCCATGTCACCGATTTCATCCCTGCGCGTGCCATCGGTACTGCCTGCCTCCAGATGTCCCTCGGCCAAACGCCCCATGGAATGCACCATGGCCTTGATGGGGGAAGAAATAGTCATTCCCATATAGGCGGAAAGCGCGATCATCAGCAGCCCGCCGCCGACGCACAGGATCAGAACCAGCGTGAGGCTGGAAAGTGCATTGGAAGCATCCGCCCGCGCAGCCGTTGCAATATGGTCAAGGGTCTTGTCTTCCAGCGCCTTCATGGCGTTGATCCGCTGCGTTGTCAGGGCGAACCAGTTCTTTGGATCAAGATCGCTCAGGTTGGCGGCACTGCCCTCTCCGATGATCCGGCTGCGGATCGCGCGGATCTGCTCCAGCGCCGGCACCTGTAGGCTGGCCGCATAATCTGCCTTGCGGCCTTCATCCTGCAATTTGAGGAAACCTTCGAGCAAAGCATCTTGCGCGCCTCCGATCTGCGCGAATGAAACGAATCGGGCTGGATCGACCTTGCCTGCGGCAATGAACCCGTTGCCTATGCCTCGTTCCTGGCCAGCAAGCTCCTTGGCAGACATCAGCTCGACATAGGCCGTCATTTGGGAGGCAAGAGTGGAATTGCTTCCCTGCGCCACGAATTCCGAGGCGGTGCCGGAAAGATCGGCGATCAGGCCACTGTAGAAATCGAAGGATTGTTTGCCGCTGACGGTGAAGCCATCGATCCCGCTTCTGAGGCTGGACAGATCCCCCAACTTGGCACGTACATCGGAAATGCGTTCGTTCAGTGCAGGCTGTTGAAGAGCAGCAGCACTATCGTAAACCTCCGGCATGAACTGCAGAGCCTTGTCGGCGGCCTGCCTTGCACCTGCAACCTCCGCTGCGCCAGACTTACCCTTCGATGTCAGGAAGCCAGCCGTCTGGCCGCGCTCGACCTGAAGACTATGCACGACATTAGCCAGCTTGGTCAGATCATCGCTGATCGAGACGATCGCGCTCATGCGTTGATAAGCATTCCAGAAATCCGCCACCTGAAGAGAGGCCAGATAGATCATAGCCAAGAGCGGCAGGAGAACAGCCAACCATAGCCGCTTGGAAATTGAAATGTTGGTCATTCGCTAAAGTCTTTCTCATTCAGCCCGAAGGTGCAGGTACGCTCCAAAGTAACCTGAGAGTGTCGAAATTCCCTGAATGACGAATGATAAGTTCTTATTCATATATTGTTGGGAAAAGCCGAAAGCGCGCCACCTGTGCGGGAAATCACAGGCGGTTAAACCACCTTTGCGCAGCACCTCCCATGATGCGGCAAACGGCAGTTTCTTGCAGAGACGGTGGCAGGGAACTTATCGAGGGAGGCAGATCATGCCCGTCGGTGGGAAAAAGGCCGGACGCAAAACCGCTGACACGCTTTTGCTGGACGTGCTCTGGTTGAGCAACAAAACAGAATGTGCAACGTGTGCGAAGCCAAGCGTCGCACGTTCAAAACACGTCAAGACTGAAAGAAAGAGAAAAATGGTACGGTTGGGGGGTCTCGAACCTCCGACCTCAGGTGCCACAAACCTGCGCTCTAACCAACTGAGCTACAACCGCACAATAGCGAACCGGTTTCCCGGCGTCGTCTGGGGCGTGACATAAGAGAATTGCATTTTTTTTGCAAGCCCCTTCATGCCCGATAATGAAAAAGGCCGGGCAAAAACCCGGCCCATCCTTGGGAGGATTAAATCTTAAACGGTCTTGAAGTTCGCCATAGCCTTTTCAGCGGCATCCTTGCCGGGCTTGGTAACCTCTTCGGAAACCTTGCGGGCAGCTTCCTGCATGGCCTTGGCCTGCTCGACAGCAACTTCCGCCTGCTTGCGCACAAACGAAGTCTGAAGCTCGATCAGCTCAGATACGGACTTTACGCCCAGCAGCGCTTCCATGTGGGAAAGCGACAAATCGGCTGAGGTGCGCATGGCGCCAATTGCCTTGAGGCCGAGTTCCACAGAGCCAGCATGAGCGGTCTGCACCGTTGTTTCCACAACCTTGCTTGCCTCTTCAGCAGCTTCCTTCATCTTGGAGAAAGCCTCACGGGACTGGGAGGCGCCCTTTTCCGCGAACTCGCGCAGACTGTCGGTCATGCGGCTCGGGTCAAAGGCAGAGAACGAGAAAACGTCATCAGTTCTGTATGCCATGTCATCCATCCTTGTTGGGTTGAGCCTCCTCGGGAAGCTCCATGACACCTATATAGGCGATCTCGTTGTGCGATGCAACATTTTTGTGCGCCGCACAATACAATTTTACAGGTTAACCCTGTTACGGAGAATAACTCATCCGCGAGTGGACCGAATGGGGGCTGGGAAGTTACTAACAATGTGTTAACCTCACTTCGGAATGAACTCCGAAGGGTCCCGGTGCAAGGAAGCCGATGTCCGCTGTGCAGTATCCGTTCATCGATATCGCTATTCATGAAAGAGTGCGCGAGCAGTTTGCCGCCGGCAAGGCGCTTGTTCTGTTCAGCCCGGACATGAAGGACGTTCTGTGGGCAAACGGTCGCGGCGCCAGGCTTTTCCGTTCTGCCACCATTTACGACCTGATGGAGCGCGGCGCGCCAGGCGGCGATATCACGCTGCGCCAGGCGAGAGCTGCGGCCGGTGCGCTGCGCAAATCCGGCGATAGCGCCAGCTTTACCATCCGAGTGACGGCCGGCTTCGAGCGCGTGTCCGCCCGTGCCCAGGTGGAGCGGATCGACCTGCCGGATTCGCAAAGCGGAATCCTGCTCAGTGTGCCGGATAGTCCTGAAGCTCAGGCAGGCTCCGATTCAGCATCGCCAATGCTGGAGGGCTTTGACGATCCAAACACCCACATGGCAGTGATGAGCGAGAATGGCAGCCTGATTGCCGCCTCCCCGGATTTCGACCGGCTGGAACTCTATGCTGCCGCCCGTTTCGTTATGATCCAGACTCTTGAGCGCAGCTCGGAGCGGATCATCAAACGGCTGCTGGCCACAGCGCTGGGCAACCTGCCCTGTGCGCTTGCGCGGGTGACGGACAATCCGGCAAGCTACCTCCTCTTCATCGTTCAGCCTCAGACAGAAGAGCAAGCCGAAGCCCCGCAAGAGCCCGCATCCGGTTCAGTGCCGCAGCACGATGACGGGGCCTCGCAGGAACCTGCACAGGCTGAGGCTGAGGCGGAAATCGAGACAGTGACGCATTCCGGGTCTCCCGTGCAGGAGAGCGCCTTTGATCAGGCATTGGCTGCCATTGCCGATATTGACGAGCTTGAGGAACAGGTCGAAGAGGACCCGGATTTTACCGAGGTTGGAAACACTCTACCCGCAGCCTTGGGGGAAAATGACCACAGCGCAAGTCCGCAGGCATTGCGCGAAGAAGCGCCTCGCCCAGCATCCGTCTCGCGCCGCGAACCGGAAAATGACGAGCTCGTACCCGCCGATGAAATGCCCGCTGCGGCAAGCTCTGGGGAAACCTCCCCCTTTGGGCGGCGGCGCGATACCCGTGCGACCCGCTTCGTCTGGAAGATCGATGCGGACGGCAATTTCAGCGAAATTTCTCCGGAACTCATGAATGCTGTCGGCCCCCATGCCGCAGAGGTGACAGGGCTTTCCTTCGGCGATGTCGCCGCACTGTTCAATCTGGACCCGGAAGGCCGGATCACGGAACTTCTCAACCGTCGCGACACCTGGTCCGGCAAGACGATCTGGTGGCCGATCGAGGGAACCTCGCTTGTGGTGCCAATCGACATTGCGGCTTTGCCCACCTATTCCCGCAGCCGCGAATTCGATGGTTTCCGCGGCTTTGGCATCATCCGGATGGCCGATGCGAAGGAAGATCCGCTGGCGCTGGGCCTGACGCTGGTATCTGGCGATCAGGAGGATGAGCCTGTCCTCGATGAGCTGGACGACGCAAGCTTCGTGACCTTCACAGACCGTGCGAGCGAACTTCGCCAGGAGGATGCCGCAGCGCCTGCCAGCGAGGCTGAGTTACCTGAACCAGCCGTGGCGCAACAGGCCGAGGTTGCAGAAGAAGCTGAAGCGAGCATCGAGACCGGGCAGCCCCTTGAAACGGAGGCAGAAACGCCCGATCAGGCCCCTGCTGAAGAGCTTGAGCCGATTTCGCCGGAAGAAGTGGACGCCTTCTATGCGGAACTGGAAGGCATGGATATAGAGGATGCTGCGGACCTGGATGCCGCCGCAGACTATCATGCCGAAAATGCTGACGAGGTTGAGCAGACCCCGCAGGAGCCGGACAGCGAAGAGGCGGGCGACGATGCCGGGGCTGAGCCTGCACCTGCCGCAGCGATGGAAGAGATCGCAGCCCTTCCCGATGAAGAAAAAGCAGACAGGCCGATCGACAACAGTGCGGTCGATGTGCAGGAAGAGCGCTCGCCCGAGGCGAATGAACAGCCTGAACGGATGCCGCTTCCCCCCATCGAGAAGCCGGTGCTGCGGATCGTGGAAAATCCCGGTCAGCGCTATACTGACAAGATCGTTCGCTTCGACGAGCACCGCTTGCGCACGGGCGATCGCCTGACGCCTGGTGAGCAGGCAGCCTTTCAGGAAATCGCGCGCCGGCTTGAGGCTTTCCGCCGTGGCGAGGAAGCGAGCAAGCCACAGAAAGCTGCTGAAATCGAACCGGCGGCAGAAACACCCGATGTCGCGCGGGAATCCGCCTCGCAAAACACCGCCAGACCGGGTTCGCTTCTTCATGCTGGCCTCGATGCAGAGGATGACGCCCTGCCCACCGCGCCCGCGGTGCATGAGGTTCAACAGGAACCTGTTGTGGAAGAGGTCGAGGAACGGGACGGCGCTTCGATAGAAACCGAAGAAGCCGTGGACGCCGAAGACGTCGTACAGGCGGAAGACGGGCCTCATTCTCTAGAAAAGGAAGGCACGGACCCTCTCGAGCAGAATGGCGAACCAAATGTCGGGGCAGACGATGAGCCCGATGCTGAGGTAGCGCCAGAGGCTGACATCGAGCAGGAGAGAGAGGCCGCCCCACAGGCAGAAGACGAAGAGGCGCCCATTACGCTTGCGCAAGCCTATGCGGAAGCTGCCAACTTGCGCCCGCGCCCGCAGCTTTCGGCCGAGATCATCGACCAGATGCCGGTGGCGCTGCTGGTGCATAGCGGCGATGACCTCATTCACGCCAATGCCGAATTCCTGCGCCTGACCGGCTATGAAAGTCTGGAGCAGTTGGCAGATGTCGGCGGTCTGGATGCCCTGCTCCAGCGCCACGAACTGGATGACAAAACCTCTGAGGCCGGCGGAATGGTTGTTGTTCGTGCCGACGATGTGATCGTGCCCGTCACTGCCCGGCTGCAATCGGTGCGCTATGAGGAGGGTTCCGCTCTCATTCTGGCCCTGATGCCGAACACCGCAGGCACAGAGGCTGCAAAGCCCGACTTATCACCGAAAGCCATTGCCGAGCATCAGGCACAGGCAGATGAAGTGACCCGCCTGACGGTGGAAGTGGATGAATTGCGTGCCATTCTGGATACGGCCACGGACGGCGTCGTGACGCTTGGAGCCGATGGCGACATCCGCTCCATGAACCGTGCGGCAAGCGCACTCTTCAACTACGATAACGCCGAAACCATCGGCAAACCTTTCGTGATGCTGTTTGCGCATGAGAGCCAGAAATCCGTTCTCGACTATCTGAGCGGGTTGACCGGATTTGGCGTCGCAAGCCTGCTCAATGATGGACGCGAGGTGATTGGCCGCGAATCGAGCGGTGGCTTCGTGCCGCTCTTCATGACGATCGGCAAGCTCAGCTCGTCCAATGGCTTCTGCGCCGTTATTCGCGATATTACCCAGTGGAAGCGGACCGAGGAGGAGCTGCGCAATGCCAAGCGCGCAGCAGAAACCGCCAGCGCCCACAAGACGGAGTTCTTGGCCCATGTGAGCCATGAGATCCGAACGCCCCTCAACGCAATCATCGGTTTTGCCGATATGATGGCAACGGAACGCCTCGGCCCCATCGGTCATTCGCGCTATGTCGAATATGCCAATGATATTGGCCGGTCTGGCCGCCACGTGCTCGATATTGTCAACGATCTCCTGGATATTTCCAAGATTGAAGCCGGTGAGATGGATCTCGATTTCGCATCCGTCGGGCTCAACGAGACCATTGCGGAGGCAGTGTCGCTGCTCCAGCCGCAGGCCAATACGCAACGCGTCATCATCCGCACCGCCCTGAGCCAGGCGGTCCCGCCCGTGGTGGCCGATCTGCGCTCGATCAAGCAGATTGTGCTGAATATTCTTTCGAATGCGATCCGCTTCACCCCATCGGGAGGACAAATCGTCGTCTCCACCAGCTATGAGGCAAATGGCAGCGTGGTGTTGCGGGTGCGGGACACGGGCATAGGCATGACCCGTTCAGAGCTGGAACTCGCCATGAAACCGTTCCGGCAGGTTGCCGGTGCATCGCGCAAGCGGGGGGATGGAACAGGTCTCGGCCTGCCACTCACCAAGGCCATGGTGGACGCCAACCGGGCTGTCTTCTCCATTCATTCGGCTCCGAATGAGGGAACGCTGGTGGAAGTCACCTTTCCTTCACCGCGCGTCCTGGCTGACTGATTTGATCGAGAATCGATCAGTCGGCTCTTGGCTTTTGCCCCCGATATTGTAGGGCTGAAGTCGAGAATTTTGGTCATAAAAGGATGCCGGTTTGCCTTCAGCCAGCCTCGCCCTGAAACATGCGGCGCGCGCCGAAACGCGCGTGCTTTCGGTTATCGCCGTTCTGATCGCCATTATCGCCGCCATGCCGGTGGGAGCGGTGATCTGGATTGCCTTTTCCGGTGGATCGGAAAGCATGGAGCATGTGCTGGCGAATGTGCTGCCACGTGCGGCAGGTCGCACCGTGCTGCTGGTGGCGCTGACCGGTCTGGTAACCTCCGTCTTCGGAATTGCGACGGCGTGGCTGGTCACCACTTTCGAATTTCCCTTCCGCCGCCTGCTCACGGTTGCCCTGGTGCTGCCTCTGGCCATTCCCTCCTATATCGCTGCTTACACATTCGTGGAGTTTCTGGATTATACCGGACCTGTCCAGACGCTGCTGCGCCAGTTTTTCGGCTTCAAGACCATTCGCGACTACTGGTTTCCGGACATTCGCTCGCTTGGCGGCGCAGTGTTGATCATGTCCAGTGTCCTTTACCCTTACGTCTATCTCGCCTGCCGTTCGAGCTTCCTGATGCAGGGCCGCGCCGCCGGTGATGTGGCGCGCACGCTGGGATCCGGGATCTGGCGCACCCTCTGGCGCATCCAGCTGCCCATGGCGCGACCGGCCATCATGATCGGCCTGACCCTTGTGACAATGGAGACCCTCAATGACATTGGAGCCGTGGAGTATCTGGGCGTCAACACGATCACCTTCTCGATCTATGACAGCTGGCTGAACCGCGGCAGTCTGGCCGGTGCGGCGCAGCTGGCCTTGATTCTGCTAGTCTTCGTGGCCCTGCTCATCTGGGTCGAGCGCATGGCACGGCGGCGTCAGCGTTTCGTCGCCAACCGCACCACCGCAAGCGTCAACGATCATATCCGGCGGCCGCTGGCGGGGTGGAAGGGCGCGGCAGCCGCTCTTGTCTGCCTTGTTCCGGTGGCCATCGGCTTTCTGCTTCCGCTTCTCATGCTCATGCACTATGCGGGCAATCGGCTGGAACTCTTCCAGGATGACCGGCTGCTCAAGGCGATTGGCCACAGCGTAACGGTATCGGGTTCGGCGGCTTTGGCAACCGTCCTGATCGGCTTTACGCTCGCCTATGCCAATCGTGGCCATACCGGCCGCGTGACGCGCATGGCAGGACGTGTTGCCTCTCTGGGTTATGGAATGCCGGGAACCGTTCTGGCCATTGGCGTTCTGTTTCCGCTCGCGGCATTCGACAATGCGCTGGACGCTTTCCTTCGCGAGCATCTTGGCGTCTCGACCGGCCTTCTGTTATCCGGCACCGGCTTTGCGATTTTCTATGCGTGCAGCACACGCTTTCTCACCATGGCGGAAGGAACGATCGATGCGGGCTTCCACAAGCTTTCGCCGCATCTGGACATGGCCGCGCGCACGCTCGGTCGGAACCGCCTGCAGACCCTGTTCTTCGTTCTCCTGCCGAATATGCGCCCAGCCCTGCTGACCGCCGCGCTGTTTGTGTTTGTGGAAACGATGAAGGAGCTTTCCGCGACCATTCTCTTGCGCCCCTTCAACTTCAACACGCTGGCAACGCTGATCTATGAAGACGCCTCGCGCGCGCAAGTGGAAAACGCCTCTGTGGCGGCCTTGATCATTGTATTGGTCGGGCTTGTGCCGGTTCTCTTCGTATCCCGCACGATCGAACGGTAAAAGAAAGGCAGCCGAAGCTGCCTTTAAAGATCATGCTGATGGAATTTCTCCAGAGTTGATCCGCAGAGCAAACCGTCTGCGTCTCTGTTCCAATCGTCGCCTGCCCGCCTTAAGAACGGGTTAAAATATGACCCTGTGTAATATTGGATCCCCTTGTTTCAGCTTCGAAGTTCCGCGAGATTGGCGAACAGATCGAGTGCCTCGGGGTTGGCAAGGGCTTCCTTGTTCTTGACGGGGCGGTTGTGCACCACTTCGCGCACCGCCAGCTCGACGATCTTGCCGGATTTCGTACGGGGTATATCCGCCACGGCAATGATTTTTGCAGGAACGTGGCGCGGAGTGCACCCGGTGCGAATCCGGGTCTTGATGGCGGAAACCAGCGCCTCATCGAGCACTTTACCCTCCGCCAGCCGGACAAACAGCACGACGCGCACATCCTCGTCCCAATCCTGACCGATGCAGATCGCCTCCAGGACTTCCGGCATCTGCTCCACCTGATTGTAAATTTCAGCCGTGCCGATCCGCACCCCGCCCGGATTGAGGGTGGCATCGGAGCGGCCATGAATGATCAGGCCACCATGCGCGGTCCATTCGGCGAAATCCCCGTGGCACCAGACATTGTCGAACCGCTCGAAATAGGCGGCACGATACTTGGCACCATCGGGATCGTTCCAGAACATGACCGGCATCGAGGGGAAAGCCTTGGTGCAGACCAGTTCGCCCTTTTCGCCCCGGACCGGATGGCCTTCATCGTTCCAGACATCGACTGCAAGCCCCAGACCCGGCCCCTGAATCTCGCCCCGCCAGACCGGCTTCAGCGGGTTGCCCAGCACAAAGCAGGAGACGATGTCCGTGCCGCCGGAGATGGAGGCCAGATGCACATCCTTCTTGATGCCCTCATAGACGAAGCTGAACCCTTCCGGCGACAGCGGCGATCCGGTGGAGGTGATCAGACGCAGGGCGCTGAGGTCGTGTGAACGCGCCGGTTCAAGCCCGCCTTTACGTACGGCGTCGATGTATTTGGCGGAGGTGCCGAAAATGGCGAAGCGCTCCTTTTCCGCATAGTCGAACAGCACATTGCCATCCGGTGCGAAAGGAGAGCCATCATAAAGGCACAGCGTTGCACCGGCTGCGAGACCGGAGGCCAGCCAGTTCCACATCATCCAGCCGCAGGTTGTGAAGTAGAACAGACGGTCGCCCGGTTGAACGCCGCAATGCAGCACATGCTCCTTCAGATGCTGTAGCAGCACGCCACCCGCGGAGTGAACAATGCACTTGGGAACGCCTGTCGTGCCGGATGAAAACAGAATGTAGAGCGGGTGGGAAAAAGGCAGCGGCACGAAAGTGATCGGCGCAGCCTCGAAGGGCGCCATGAAGGCCTCGAATGTGCGGCCATCGGCAAGCGAGGCGGCAAGGGCCTCGGCGTCACCGGCATAGGGCACGACAAGCACGGGAACGTTCAGCTGCGAGGCAACGTCGCGCACCTTGTCCGCAACATCCTGAAGCTTGCCGTTATACCAGTAACCGTCGCAGGTAATGAAGAGCTTCGGCTCGATCTGGCCGAAGCGATCCAGCACGCCCTGCCTGCCAAAATCCGGCGAGCAGGAAGACCAGATGGCCCCGATCGACGCGGCGGCCAGCATGCAGGCCACGGTTTCCGGCAGGTTCGGCATCATGGCGGCGATCCTGTCGCCCTCACCGATCCCCAGCGCGCGGAATGCCTGTTGCAGGCGCGAGACCTTCGCGTGAAGCTCGTCCCAACTCCAGCGATAGGCAACCTTATCCTCGCCGCGGAAGATAAGGGCGTCATCCGAGCCGGTGCGGCTCAGGAGATTCTCGGCAAAATTCAGCCGTGCATCGGGAAAGAACCGCGCTTCGAGCATGATGTCGCCATTGATCAGGGCGCGCTCCCCCTTCTCGCCCTTTACCTGGAAGAAATCCCAGATAGCCGACCAGAAATCCCCCCGGTTCCCGATAGACCAAGCGTGAAGCGCATCGGAACTGCCAAAGCTTAGCCCTGTGCGACCGCTCAACCAGGCCATGAACTGCGTCAAAGGCGCCTGCTGGCAGCGTTCAACCGAAGGGACCCAAAGCGGCATTTCTGCATTCATCAGCACATCCTCCAACCCTGATTGAGAAGCTATAGCATGTTGCAATGCAGGATAAAGAGGGTTCAACCTGCTCGCATTTGCAAGAAAGCCACATTTCCGTTAGAGCCATCGACACAGATCACAGCCTCATCTGTGCCGGAGAAACGTCCTAGTCAGAACACGTCCGCAGGACCGGGCATCACCGTGGAAGCCTTTTCAACCGTATGAACCAGCACAAGCCGCGCCACCTACTGACCAGCGCCGCACTTCTGGCGAGCCTGCTTGTGCTTGCGGGTATTCTGGCTTTCCGCGTCTTCTCGCCTTCACTGATCTCTTCCGCACTGGTTCGCGAGCGCATGGAAGCATCCGTCGAGGAATGGCTCGGCCATGATATTCTCATCGCCGCCGAGCCGGATCTCAGCTTCTGGCCACGCCCGGTGGTGACGTTGAGGGATATCACCATCCGCACGCAGGACCGGGCGGACGCGGCAATCATTGGTCATGTGGAAGCGCTGTCTGCCCGTTTCAGCATCTGGCAGGCTCTGCGGGGTGCGCCCGTCTTTGAAGATTTCACGCTCGTGGGACCACATATCCTGTTGAAGCGCAATGCAAAGGGGCAACTGAACTGGGGCACGGACGGGCTTCTTGGGCAAGCCCTTCGGGAAGCGGCGGAGCGCGAAAACGCCAGTGGTGCCCCCTCCGACGATCCGGTCATTGGCGACATCACCATTGTTCAAGGCTCCGTCCTTCTCAGTGATGCCGCTGGCCGATCTCTGTCCATCACCCAGATCGAGGGTTCGCTGGATTGGGCACGGCTTTCTGCCTCCGCACGGTTGAGAATGAAGGGCATGGTGAACGAACAGAGCGTGGCGCTGGATATCAGCACAGCCGCGCCCCTGATGCTGCTCGCCGGTCACAGTGCGCAGGTCGATGCCAGTCTCCAGTCCCCGCTGGTGTCCGCCACATTCAGCGGATCGGCCGATCTGGCGCGCTATGCCTTTTTCGCCGGAGACCTGAGGCTTTCGGTTCCGAAAGTGGCAGATGTCGTGACCTGGGCGAACCTGCCAATTCACATCGCTGACCGGCTGACAGACTTTTCCCTCTCTGCAAGGCTCGTCACACTTGGCCATGTGCTTCGTTTCGATCAGCTTTCTATCGGAGCCAATGGCACAACGGGAAGCGGCGTGATGGATCTTTCCATGGCCACGCAGACATCTGCGCCAAGGGTGACCGGAACCCTGGCTTTCGACGCCATGAACCTTGGCGATCTGGTGACCGCTATTTCGGGTCAATCCGATGAAGACGTTGAGCCGCCTGCCCGGCCAGACTTCCCGCCCTTCGAGCGCCAGCTTGGATTTGATGTGCGGTTTTCGGCAAGCAAGGTTGAGTTTGGCCTGCTGAACATGACGAATGCGGCGGTGAGCGTTGTCTCCGATTCTGAACGCGCGCAGGTGGAAATCCTGGACGCGGACCTGTTCGGCGGCAACCTGACCGGCGATGTTTCCATGACCAATGAGCCTGCGGTTCGCACCGCGCTGAACCTGAAGGCACGGGACGTCAATCTTGCCCAGCTGGCCAAGGCCCTGAACCTGGGCAACAGCGCCATCAGCGGAACAGGCAATCTTTCCGCCCGGTTCTTTGCCGATGAAGCGATCCGTGGCATCAGCGCGGACGACATCCAGGGACAAATACAGTTCAATGCCAAAAATGGCACCCTTCCGGCGATTGACCTGACAAGGCTGGAAACACTGGCGGGCGGCACCAGCTATTTCGAGCTGAAGCAGCTTCGCCGAACCTCGCTCGACTTCGACACTCTCGACGTCAAGGCCGATATCAACAGCGGCACCGCTGAAATCCAGTCCTTCCTGTTGCACGCCGCACCCTATCGCCTCGCACTATCCGGCACGGTTCCCTACCTCACGCGCAGCCTCTTTCTGACTGGCGAGCTGGAAAACACATCCAGTGGCAAAGCCGCGCATGGCTTGCTGGTTGGCGGTGTCTGGCCCAATCCGGTCATCTGGCCGTCGGCAAGCCCGGCACGGCTTGCACCGACCGCGCCGGGCCAACCCTGAAACGACATGAGATGAGAAGGCCTATCCGGCCGCTCCACGCAGAGCGACATGCTCATCCCGGATCCGCCGCAATTCATTCCGCTTTGAACTGAGAGAGGCGACGATCACGCCAAGTGTCACGAACCCGATCAGGATCGTGCAGATGGCGTTGATTTCCGGTGTCACACCGAGCCGCACCTGGGAATAGATCTTGATGGGAAGCGTGGTTGCGCCGGGGCCCGTCGTGAAGCTTGCGATGACCAGATCGTCCAGAGACAGTGTGAACGCGAGCATCCAGCCGGAAACGATGGCGGGCAGGATCAGAGGCAGCGTGATGCGGAAGAAGGTCTTGACCGGAGGGCAACCAAGATCAAGCGCGGCCTCTTCAAGGCTGCGGTCGAAGGTGAGAAGCCGCGATTGCACGATGACCGCCACATAGCACATGGTGAAGGTGGTATGGGCGATTGTCACCGTCCAGAAGCCGCGATCGACATTCATCGCGACGAAGAGAAGCAGCAATGAGAGGCCGGTGATGACCTCCGGCATGACAAGCGGTGCATAGATCATGCCCGTGAAGGGAATGCGGCCGGGAAAGCGCGGAAAACGCACCAGGGTCAGGGCAGCCAGCGTACCGAGAATGGTGCCGAAGGTGGCACTGAGCACGCCGACCCGCGCCGTCACCGAGGCCGCCTCCATCAGGCTCTGGTTGCTCCACAATGCCCGGTACCATTCGAAGGAAAAGCCGCCCCAGACGGTGACGAGCTTGGACGCGTTGAAGGAGTACGTCACCAGAATGATGATCGGGATGTAGAGAAAGGCAAAGCAGAGGGTGAGGACGGTGCTGTCGAAGCGACCTGGTTTCATCTCACGCCACCTTCTTCTGCTGGTTCTGGAAGATCACAATGGGGATTACGAGCGCCATCAGCAACAGCACCGCCACTGCCGAGGCCAGCGGCCAATCCCGGTTCTGGAAGAATTCGGTCCAGAGTGTCTTGCCAATCATCAGGGTTTCCGGCCCGCCCAGGAGATCGGGAATGACGAACTCGCCGGTGATGGGAATGAAGCAGATCAGCGCGCCAGCGATCACGCCCGGCAGGGAGAGCGGGAAGGTAATGCGCCAGAAGGCTTTCCAGGGCGGGCACCCCAGATCGCTCGCCGCCTCAAGCAGGGTTCCATCCATCTTTTCCAGCGCCGCATAGAGCGGCAGGACCATGAAGGGCAGATAGGAATAAACAATGCCGATGACGACCGCATATTCCGTGCGGTAGATCTGGACCTGCTGGTCCGGCCCAAGAATGTGAAGGCTCTGCAAGAAAATCGTCAGCAAGCCTTCAGGCTTCAATATGCCGATCCAGGCATAGACGCGGATCAGAAACGACGTCCAGAATGGCAGGATCACCATCATCATCAGGATGGGACGAATGGCCGGCCTGGCCCGCGCCATGGCAAGCGCCATGGGATAGCCCACGAGAAGCAGCAGGAAGGTGGAAATCAAGGCAATGCGAAGGGACGAAAGATAGGCTCCGATGTAGAGCGGATCATCCGTGAGATAGGTATAGTTCTCGAAATCCAGGTTGGACAGGAATTCGCCGATTGCATCGAAGCCTTCGAAGACCGGCGTATAGGGCGGCATCGAGATTTCCGTGTCGGACAGGGAAATCTTGAAAATGATGAAAAAGGGCGCCACGAAGAAGAGCAGCAGCCAGACATAGGGTATGGCAACGACCAGCCAGCGCAGGGGATGGGTGCGGGAGGAGACTGCAATGTCTGCCATGTTAGAAGCCTCCTAACGGGTTAGCACCATACCGGCATCTGCGGGCCAGCTGAGCCAGACCATATCGCCGAAGGTGATGGGCCGATCCACAAGCCGCGAGACATTGGCCTGGGCGGCGCGCAGGATGCGCCCGTCGTCCAGCTTGACGAGAAAGAGCGAAAAGTCGCCCAGATAGCCGATATCCCAGACCTCGCCATGGGCAATATTGACATCCCGGCCAGTGGGCTGGTCCAGCGAAATTCTCACCTTTTCGGGACGAAGGGCAAAGGCGACGGAGGCGCCGACGGCAGCCGCGCAGTCCTGTTCCACCGCAATTGCCAGCCCTTCCGATTGTAGCCTGACGACCGGCGGGTGACCCGGGGTCAGTACCTCGCCATTCTTGGCGGAAATCTGCGCCTCGAGAATATTGATGTCGCCGATGAACTCGGCCACGTAGCGGCTGTTCGGCGCCTCATAGATTTCCGCAGGGGTTGCCACCTGCACCACCACCCCCCTGTCCATCACGGCGATACGGTCCGACACTGTCATCGCCTCTTCCTGATCATGGGTGACGATCAGGAATGTAAGACCAAGCGTGTGCTGGATGTCCATCAGCTCGAACTGGGTTTCCTCCCTGAGCTTGCGGTCCAGCGCGCCGAGCGGCTCATCGAGCAGCAAGACCTTAGGGCGCTTTGCCAGAGAACGGGCAAGCGCCACGCGCTGACGCTGACCGCCGGACAATTGGGCAGGCTTGCGCTTGGCAAAGGATTCGAGCTTCACCAGTCTCAGCATTTCCCCGACACGTGCAGCAATATCCGCCTTCGGGAGCCCATCCTGCTCCAACCCGAAGGCCACGTTCTTTTCCACCGTCATATGCGGAAAGAGCGCATAGGACTGGAACATCATGTTGGTGGGGCGACGATAGGGCGGAACGCCAGCCAGATCCTTGCCTTGCAGGAGGATGCGCCCCTCGGTCGGCTCCTCGAAACCGGCCAGCATGCGCATCAGCGTGGTCTTGCCGCAGCCGGATGGTCCCAGCAGAGAAAAGAATTCGCGCTCGTAGATATCGAGCGTCAGATTGTCCACGGCAATGAAATCACCATAGCGCTTGGTGATGTTCTCAAACCGTATGAAAGGTGTGGCAGATGGATCGGTCCAGGGAGAGAACTTGCGTTTAACGGGTCCGAGAGTCTTCGCCATGCCCTGCCCACTTTGCTCGTCGCCAGATTGGAAAATGGCGGGCATGACGCCCGCCAGAAAGAAACGCCTCAGCGGCCGTTCTTGAACTTGGTCCAGATAGACGTCGCCTCTCGCTGCGACTTGCCCTCGTAAGGCGAAATCGTGAAGAGACGGTCGAGAACCTCCTTCGTCGGATAGACGGATGGGTTATCGAGAATTTCCTTGTCGATGAACTTCTGGGAGGCAAGATTGCCGTTGGCATACTGAACATAGTTCGATGCCTTGGCGATGACTTCCGGCCGCATCAGATAATTGATGAACTCGTGCGCCTCTTCGACATTCTTCGCATCGGCTGGAATGGCGAGGTTGTCGAACCACATATATGTGCCCTCTTTCGGGATCACATAATTGATGTTCACGCCATTCTTGGCTTCCTCGGCGCGGCTCTTGGCCTGCAGGATATCGCCGGACCAGCCGATGGTGATGCAGATGTCGCCATTGGCAAGATCATTGATATAAGCGGCCGAGTTGATCGAGGTCGCATAGGGGCGGATCTTGTTATACACCTCGCCGGCTGCGCGAAGATCGGCAGCATCCTTGCTGTCGGGGTTCTTCTTCAGATAGTTCAGCGCGACGGCAAAGGTCTCATCCGGCGCATCCAGTACGTTCAGGCCGCAGGCTTTCAGCTTTTCGGCATTTTCCGGCTTGAAGATGATATCCCAGCTGTCAATCGGCACGTCGCCCAGCACGGCCTTGACCTTTTCGACATTATAGCCAATGCCCGTTGTGCCCCACATGTAGTTGACCGCATGGGCATTGTCCTTGTCGTACTTGGCAAGGCGCTGCATGATTTCCGGCCACATATTGCCGAGATTGGTCAGCTTGGATTTGTCCAGTTCGCGATAGACACCGGCCTTGATCTGGCGCTGGAGGAAAGGACCGGTCGGCACCACCACATCATAACCGGAACCGCCAGCCAGAAGCTTGGTCTCCAGCAGGCTGTTGTCGTCGAAAACGTCATAGACAACCTTGATGCCGGTTTCCTTGGTGAAATCGTCAATGACGGCGGGGTCGATGTAATCCGACCAGTTATAGACGCGGACTTCACGATCCTGAGCCAGAACCGTAGTGGAAGCGAAAGCGGCGGTGGCCAGCGCCAGGATGCCCAAGGTGGCGGTTTTCATGTCAGCTCCTGTTCCCGTCTTTCCGCCCATCTTCCTCATGACGACAGGCGCGATTTCTGTATTCGTGGCAGGAGAGTAGAAAGGAATGAGGAAAGCGACAAGCGCAAATCTTCGGCAACGCACAAAGCCTGTGCATTCATCGACTATTGGAAATCGAAGGCACTGAGACCGGTGACCATCTCATCCAGTCCCACGGGACGCGTAACGGGCGGCTCTGCGCGGGAAAGACAGCCCTGGCGCTCGCACAGGCGGCATGCGGTGCCTGCCAGAACCTTGGCGGCAGGCAGATCCGCCGCGGCGCGATAGACAAGCTCTCCGGCGGCCTCCAGATCGCAGCCAAGCAGCAGGGCCCTGCGGCGCACCCGTTCGCCAAATGTCGCATGCGCCCCTTCAATACTGCGCGAAATCGTCAGGAACCGCGTTTCATCCGGCATTTCGACAGCATCCACCACCGTCTGCCCCGGCTGCATCAAGGCCAGATGCACCCCCAGCCTCGGACACTTGCCGCCAAACCGGGCCTTTGGAAAGCCTTGCGCGCCCGCCCGGCGCAGAACATGACCGGCGTGATCCATCTCCATGATGAAAAAGGCAGGAGCTGAAGCACCCGGCCTGGCCAGCATGGGAAGCCGGTAAGCGGCCTGCTCGAAAGAGACGTCAAAGCGTGCGGCCACCACATCCACATCGAATCTGGCCCGCGACGCTGCCGTGAGAACGCTGCCATAGGGCATCAACAGGGCAAGCGATGCGAGCCGTGCCAGTTCGAAGCGGGCAATGCGCATGGCTTCTGCCGAATCGAGCGACAGAGCCTCCAGCTCTGCATCAATTTCCTGCCGCAACGCCAGCAGTGCCACCTCCTGCGCAATTTCCCGCCGCCGGTCTGCCGAGGATAAGCGCTCGGACAGGAAAAGCCGCATGGAATGGCGATCGTAACGGCGGCTGAAATTGGGCATGGCATGAACCGGCAAAAGGCGCACGGAAATGCCATGCCGTTCCCGCAGCCAGGCCTTCAGCCGCGCCGCAATATCCTCCCCCGAGGGCAGAGCCTCGATGAAGCTTTCTGCCGCCGCCTCGATCTGCGGATGGAAGCATGAGCGCTGCTCCAGCCGATCCCGCACCAGATCGACAGGAAGCCGCGCACCCGCAAGCGATGTCTCATGCCCCTCGCGCGCCAGCAGTTCCGAAAGGTCGGTCAGGCGCGCCGCCTGCTCCCGATAGGCGCGATAAAGCTTGATGATGCCGCCCGCAGCATTGGGTGCGCTTTCTGCCAGCTCCAGCACCTCCTGATCGCCCGGAATTTCCCCTGCCAGAAGAGGATCGGCGAACACCTCGCGCAATTGCACGGCCGCGCCACCGCTTTCGGCCTGCAGCTGATCGAGATCCACCTTGTAGACGGAAGACAGGCGCAAGAGCAGTTGCACGGTCAAGGGGCGCTGATTGCGTTCTATGAGGTTGAGGTAGGAGGGAGATATGCCCAATCCCTCCGCCATTGCGGTTTGTGTCAGTTGCAGGGCCTGCCGCACCCGGCGCACTTTCGGTCCCGCAAATATCTTCCGCTCGGCCATATCCCGCCCCCGTTCTTTACATATTTTACAAATTTACACGCGGTCCGGTGAAAGACAAGACAACTTAACCTCATTTGCCTCCAGGTTTTGCCCGAATTTCTGGAAATATGCTGCAATGCAGGGTAAAACAGCATTATCGAATTCAGGCGCCAGGGATGAGACATACTTTGTCAAAGCACTTGCGCCTCCATTGGGAGAGAGAACCATGACAGACTTTTACAATCTTGTTCCAACAGCACCGAAAGGCCGCTTCGATGGCATTCAGCGCCCCTATACGGTGGACGATGTAAAACGTCTGAGAGGCTCGGTTGAGATCAGATATTCGCTAGCGGAACGAGGAGCGAACCGCCTTTGGCAGCTTCTTGACCAGGAAGACTTCGTCAACGCACTGGGAGCGCTGTCCGGCAATCAAGCCATGCAGATGGTTCGCGCAGGGCTGAAAGCCATCTACCTTTCCGGATGGCAGGTTGCCGCCGATGCCAATACCGCATCAGCCATGTACCCCGACCAGTCGCTCTACCCGGCCAACGCGGCGCCGGAACTGGCAAAGCGCATCAATCGCACCCTGCAACGCGCCGACCAGATCGAGACCGCCGAGGGCAAGGGTCTTTCCGTCGATACCTGGTTTGCGCCCATCGTTGCCGATGCCGAAGCTGGCTTTGGCGGTCCGCTGAATGCCTTCGAAATCATGAAGGCATTCATTGAGGCCGGTGCAGCCGGCGTTCACTACGAGGATCAGCTCGCATCGGAAAAGAAGTGCGGCCATCTGGGCGGCAAGGTTCTCATCCCCACCGCAGCCCATATCCGCAACCTGACTGCGGCCCGACTGGCAGCCGATGTGATGGGCGTTCCAAGCCTTGTCATTGCCCGCACTGATGCGGAAGCCGCAAAGCTCCTGACCTCCGACATCGACGAGCGCGACCAGCCTTTCGTCGATTACGAAAAGGGCCGCACAGTCGAAGGCTTCTATCAGGTCCGGAACGGGCTTGAGCCCTGCATTGCGCGCGCCGTAGCCTATGCGCCCTATTGCGACCTTATCTGGTGCGAGACCTCCAAGCCGGATCTGGAGCAGGCGCGGAAATTTGCCGAGGGTGTACATAAGGTTCATCCGGGCAAGAAGCTTGCCTATAATTGCTCACCGTCCTTCAACTGGAAAAAGAACCTGGATGACGCGACGATCGCCAAGTTCCAGCGCGAGCTGGGCGCCATGGGCTACAAGTTCCAGTTCATCACGCTGGCTGGCTTCCACCAGTTGAACTTCGGCATGTTCGAGCTGGCGCGCGGCTACAAGGAACGCCAGATGGCGGCCTATTCCGAACTTCAGGAAGCGGAATTTGCCGCCGAGATCAACGGCTATACGGCCACCAAGCATCAGCGCGAGGTCGGCACCGGCTATTTCGATCAGGTCTCGCTGGCCATTTCCGGCGGCCTGTCCTCCACCACCGCGATGGCAGAATCGACCGAGCACGATCAGTTCCGCCCCGCAGCCGAGTAATTGCAAGCACCCTTCAAGAACCCCCGAAGACAAGAGGAGAAATGCCATGAATGCCCAGACACGAGTCAAGGAACGTGCAGAAGAGCAAAGCACCTCGATGAGCACGGATCAGCAATCCGCCATCCGCATTCTCGCAAACGAGCTGCATCGTTTGAACCATGCGGTGATGAAGGCGGTTGAGGCAGGCGTTTCCGTGGAGCTTGTCCGCTCTGCGCGGCACCATGGCGGCAATGGAAACTGGGGGGATCTGATGATTCCGGTCGTGGTTGCACAGCCGCGCTAAAGCAAACGGCATGAAACGAAAAAGGGCGGCCCCGTGGACCGCCCTTTTTGATGGCTTCGATAATCGATCAGGCCGCGCGGCGGGACTGCTGGCTTGCCTCTGTGCGGAACTGCTCGACCAACTGACGCAGGTTCTCCGCCTCTGCGGCAAGACGGGCGCTTGCCTGGCTGGTTTCGGACACCATGGCACCGTTCTGCTGGGTCAACTGATCCATCTTGTTGACCGTTCCATTGATTTCCTTCAGCGCCAGCGACTGGTCGTGGCTGGCGGTTGCAATCGCTTCCACATGGCTGCTTGCACCGGCAATCTGGCGGCTGATCGTCGCCAGCACCTGCCCTGCCTGCTGGACCAGTTCAGAACCGTTCCGCACTTCATTGCTGGACTGATTGATCAGATCCTTGATTTCATGCGCCGCACTTGCAGAACGCTGCGCCAGTTCGCGCACTTCCTGCGCAACGACCGCAAAGCCCTTGCCCGCCTCACCCGCGCGGGCTGCCTCGATACCGGCGTTCAGCGCAAGCAGATTGGTCTGGAAAGCAATATCATCAATAACTTCGATGATGGATTCGATCTTGGAGGATGCCTCCTCGATCCGGCCCATGGCATCCACGGCGCTATTGACCACGGTGGACGAGCTGTCCGCTGTCTTCTTCGTCTCGGCAACTGCGTTGTTTGCCTCACGCGCCCGCTCGGCGGAATTGGTGACCGTGACCGTGATTTCATCCACAGCGGCGGCCGTTTCTTCCAGCGAAGCCGCCTGGGTTTCGGTTCTGCGGGCAAGATCCCCGGAGGAATTGCTCAACTCGGCCGTCCGTGCCTCGATGCTGACAGTCGTATCGCGGATACGGCTGATGGTTTCGCTGAGACGCGCCATGGAGGCATTGTAATCCAGGCGCAGATTTTCCAATCGTCCGGCAAAGGCCGTCTTGATCGTATAGGTCAGATCGCCCTGCGCCAGACGGGCAAGCGCGGCACCCAGTTCATCGACCGCCTGATCGATCTGGCGCGCCACGAGATGACGCTCCTCGTCATGTCGGCGCCGATCGCTCTCTGCAGCGGTGCGCTCTTCCTCCGAGCGCGCTTCCACCAGCCGCTTTTCCTCGGCATTGCGGCGGAACACCTCAAGCGCTCGCGAAATATCGCCGAACTCGTTTTCGCGATCCGTATAGGGAACCTTCACATCCTTGCCGCCAGCAATGGCGAGAACCGTTTGTGTGAGTACAGGAAGAGGCCGAACCAGACGGCGGGTCATGATGAGGCCGATCAGGCCGACGGCACCGATGGCAAGAATCCCGGTCAGGATCATGACCCAAACGGAGGCGGTAATCTGCTCGAAATAGACTTCGGCATGGATGCCGATGAAGAGAACGCCAGTCACGCTGCCGCTTGCGTCCTTGATCGGATAATAGCCGGTGACAAAGCTTTTGCCGAACAGGGTTGCAGGACCGAAATAGGCTTCACCACGGGCAAGTTCCGCCTGAGCCGGATGATCGGCAGCCAGTTTCGTGCCGATGGCGCGATCCCCGTTCTCCTTTTTCACATTGGTGGAGATGCGGACGAAATCCGTGCCCTGACGCTCGAAGATAGTGGCGACACCGCTGATCGATTCCGCAACACGATCCACCAGGGCGTGATCCGTTATGCCAATCTTGCCGGCCTGCTGCACGGACGTGACCGTTCCATCACGAACGGTGATGGTGGAGCCCTGAACAGCCGCGCCATAAAGGACGGCCATGGCCCGCATGGCAGAGCGCGCATCCTTGTCAGACCTGGTCTCGATCTCATTGCGGAGATTGACATAGGTCATGCCGGATACAGCGGCAACAGCGGCCACAACCAGCGCAAGACAGAGTAGCAGCATTCGGGCTGTTACTGTTTTTGGGAAAAAGATCTTCATCGGCCCCTCGCGTGGAAATTCACGGATCAGCCTATGCGGATTCAGTAAAAGACCTATAAATTTGACAGATGCTAATATCGTTTTCGGTGATGTTTTGGCGAATTACCCCCTAAAAATTTGGGGATAATTCTTACCAAGCCCTCAATCTTTGTGCTTCGCCACGCTCCATCAAAACATACTAATATATTCGATGTTAATTTAGCTACAGCAGCGACGATTATTATCCCATTACTATAAGTAGTACTGACACAACAGCTGTAGCGCAGCTGGCTGCGAGGAAGAGACGAAGGCGGACCATGTTCTGGGCCTCGGCAATGGCCAGGGCGACGGCACGTGCACGATGTCTCTGCATCTTATCCTCCTTCGTTGTTCCTTCCCCGGAGCGGAGCAAGGGCATCAGCGATTGATTGATCGCCTCCGCATTGGGAAAGCATGGCTCAACCCACTTAACAAGTGTTGAATAAAGGAGGCAGACAACGGCCCTGCCGCGATGGCCGATCACTATAGTAAAAGACCTCCCAACAGGGGGGAGGTCTTGTCTCGAAATATTAATGAGCAGCCCGTCAGGCCGCATGAGAGCGGCGGGGTTCATATCCCTCAACCGCCTCTGCCTGCACACGGAACTGGCGCAGCAGAGTGACAAGCTGATCCGCCTCATCGGCAAGTTGGCGGCTTGCAGCACTGGTTTCTTCCACCATGGCCGCATTCTGCTGGGTCAACTGGTCCATCTGGTTCACCGCGCCGTTGACCTCCTGCAATGCGGAGGACTGATCGCGCGAGGAAAGCGCGATGCTTTCCACCTGCGTATTGATGCGGGCAACCTGCGCACCAATGGCTTCCAGCGCTTGCCCTGTCTCCTGAACCAGCCGCGATCCGTTATCGACTTCGGCGGTGGAGGCGCCGATCAGCTCCTTGATTTCCCGCGCCGCGCTCGCGGAACGTTGCGCAAGTTCACGCACCTCCTGCGCGACAACGGCAAATCCCTTGCCGGCCTCCCCTGCGCGGGCGGCTTCCACACCGGCATTCAGCGCCAGCAGATTGGTCTGGAAGGCAATGGCATCGATGACCTCGGTAATCTGGCCGATCTTCTGCGATGCGGCCTCAATGCGCTGCATGGCGCTGACGGCGTTGCGCACGATGACAAGCGATCCATCTGTATTCCGGCGCGTATCGTCGACGATGGAATGGGCTTCATGCGCCCTTTGCGCCGCCGAACGCACATTGGAGGTCACCTCGTTGACGGCAGCAGCCGTCTGCTCCAGCGATGCGGCTTGCGTTTCCGTCCGGCGGGACAGATCGTCCGTGGACTGCGACATCTGGCGGACATTGCTCTGGATGGCGGCAACATTGTTCTGGATCAGGCGGATCGTATCCTGAAGACGCTCCGTCGATTTGTTGAAGTCGAGACGCAATTGTTCCAGACGACCCACGAAGGGTGTGTCGATGGTGCTGGAAACATCGCCCGAGGCCAGACGCTCCAGTCCGGCGGCGAGCTCGCTGACGGCAAACTGAATCTGGCGATCGATCTCCTGCTTTTCCTGTTCGTTGCGGCGGCGCTCCTCTTCCGCGGCTGCGCGTTCCTGTTCACTGGCAACCTCGATGCGAACCTTCGCCTGCGCGTTCTCCTTGAAGATACCAAGCGCACGCGCCATGTCGCCGATTTCGTCGCCACGGCTTACGCCATCGATGTTGGTGTCGAGGTCGCCGGATGCGAGTTTGCGCATGGCGGCTGCAATCTGCAGGATTGGCCCCTTGAAAGTGAAGACGAGGCCGATGCCAGCGAAGATTGCCACCAGGATGCCCAGCACCATAGCGGTAACGGAAATCTGGTTTGCCTTGTTGCGCTCAATCCCGGCGGCATCGCGCTGGGCCGCGGCAAAGGCGGTCATCCGGCCCCAGATATTGCCGATTTCAGCACCGGCCGCCTCGAATTCCGCATTGCGCTTGACGGCAATGCCCAGAAGCGTCTCAGCCTCCTTATCCATCACAGCCAGCACCGGCAGCATGGCGTCCGCGCGCTTGTGAAGCTCAGGCGAAAGGGAAGGATCGGCCAGCAATGCGCCAACCGGAATATCCAGCCCCATCAGTGCATCCTGCAATTCACGCAGCTTTGTCTTGTCGGGTGACGTGGTGAAATGAACCGCTTTCAGCTCGATTGCGCGAATGGCGTCAAAGATCTGGCGCGTCGTTGTCAGGAAAGCGGTTGCCTTGGCAATGGGCGCATCCAGCTTGCCGAAAACCTCCGTCGCCTGACGGGATTTCAGCGTGGCAGTCCCCTGCAGGCGGATGGTAAAGGGCCGCATGAGGTTGATGATGCGCTCCACGGAGCTGACGGTCGCATCGCTGATGCCCTGATCCATCTGTTCGCGGATCTGCTTCATATTGTCGGAAAGCTGGGTCGCCAGCACCTGCTGCTCGGCCGGTAGCGCTTCCCCAATATCTTTGACGGCCGTGGCGAAATCATTCATCTGCGCCGTGAGCACGCCCATTTTCTCATCCGGCGCAGTCTTGCCGTTGAAATCGGCCACCAGCTTGGCAATGACATTGGCGCCCCGGTTCAGGCGCTCTGCGTCACGCAGCAAACCCTTTGCCGAAGCTTCATCGGTGGCGAGGTTTTCGCGGGCGCTGGTTGCATAACTCAGCAGATCGGTCTGGCTGCGGATGAGAATGGCCAGATTGCTTTGCAGGCTTTCGCGAACCGAGACTTCCTTCTCATAGTCTGACCAGAGCTGGTTCACGCGCCCGCCGATCGCCTCCGTCGCAGTCACGGCACTTTGCATGTCGCTGTAACCATCTTCGGAATTGGCGCTGTCGCGAACCGATTTCAAAAGCGCCGCTTGCGTTGCAATTTTCTGGTTCAGGTCGTTTCGCGCCTGCTCTGTGGTGTTTTGCAGGAAGGAGCCCATGCTTGAATAGACATCCTTGAACCCGCTGAGGGATTGCAGCACCGCGTTCGACATATCCATGCGCGACTGCAGCAGGCTGGAGGCATAGAGACCCGATAAGCCCACCGCTGAAATGCTCACGACAAACGGAACGATGAAGGCAATTACCTTCGTCTGGATCTTGAAGCGCGCAAGCATGCGATCGATCATCATGCCAATCCCCTTGTATTTGTTCGGCTTTGCTAAAACTAACGGGTACTCGCAAAACCCTCTTTTCTCCTTTCTGCACCGAACCCATGAACGAAAAATAAAAATTGGTGGTTTTGGAATTAAATTTAAATTCCGTTAATTAGAGACTATCAATCCCGGGAGTGAATTTGTCCCGAATCAAGTCAGGCCAAGCAAGAAAAACACTTTAGGCGAGTATAGATGCAATAGATTCGCCGGATGCGTGTCCAGATGCCCAGGCCCATTGGAAATTATAGCCACCAAGCCATCCGGTCACATCCACGCATTCACCAATAAAGTAGAGGCCGTTCACCAGATTTGACTGCATTGTCCTGGAATCGAGCTCTTTGGTATCCACCCCTCCGACCGTCACTTCTGCAGTCCGATAGCCTTCCGACCCTGCAGGCCGGATCGTCCAGTTCTGTACGGAATCGGCAATGGCCTGAAGACGGCGATCATTCTGCTCGGCCATTGGCCCGGCGAAGGAGCCGGCCTCAACCAGGTAAGCGGCAAGACGACGAGGCAGCATATCGGACAAGACGGTTTGCACGGCCTGCTTGCCACCGCTCTGGCGCGCCGCCTTCAATTGCTCCAGCAAAGCAAGGTCCGGTCTCAGTTTCAGGCTGATTGCATCTCCTTCCCGCCAATAGGACGAGATCTGCAAGATGGCGGGGCCGCTGATGCCCCGATGGGTAAACAAAAGGGCTTCCCGGAAAGCCGTCTTCGCGTGAGAGACTTCCGCTTCCACTGCAACACCGGCAAGTGTGGCCAGACCTTCCAACAATGCGGGATCGAGCGTAAGAGGCACGAGACCGGGGCGGGTCTCGACAATCCTATGGCCGAACTGTTCGGCAAGCCGATAGGCGAAACCTGTCGCGCCCATCTTGGGGATGGATTTGCCGCCGGTTGCCACCACAAGGGACCGACATTCCACCGTGCCCTGATCGAGTGCTATGCGAAAGCCGCTTTCTGTCTTCTCGACGGAGGTGATGGTCTGCTGCAGTTTAAGCTGCGCACGGCCAACCTGCATCTCATGCAGCAACATCTGGATGATGTCCTTGGCGCTGTTATCGCAAAACAGCTGCCCGAGGGTCTTTTCATGCCAGGAAATGCGGTGCTTTTCCACCAGATTGAGGAAATCGCGCGGGGTGTAGCGGGCGAGCGCAGATTTGGCGAAATGCCTGTTGCTGGAAATGAAATTGGCCGGGCTTGCGTGAATATTCGTGAAATTGCAGCGCCCACCGCCGGATATGCGGATCTTTTCGCCGGGGGCGCGCGCGTGATCCAGCACCAGAACGGATGCGCCGCCGCGCCCGGCACGGGCCGCGCACATCAACCCGGCAGCGCCTGCGCCCAAGATCACCACATCATATTTCGGCTTCACGTCGATCTTCCTTCATTCAACTGGCGCGGGCCTTTGTGTTCGCGAGGATAGCGATAAAGTCAATGCGGGGCGCTGGCCAATTCCCCGCTCTCGACTATGATGCGGCCAACGTCAACAATGATCGGTGACTTATGCCGCCTAAGAAAAAGTCCTCAACCTCCGCATCCAGAAGCACTGTGAAAGCCGCCCCTCCTGCGCCGCTGACATCGCTGAGAGGTGTTTCAAGCTGGCGCGAGGCAACCGCATGGTTGAAGGCGCGCGGCATTGAGGACGTGGAATGCATCACGCCGGACCTGGCAGGCGTTCCGCGCGGCAAGATGATGCCGACCTCGAAATTTACCTCCAACACATCGCTGGCCCTGCCTTCCGCGCTCTATCGCCACACGATTTCCGGCGAATATCCGGATGAAACGGAAAACTTCCGCTACGAGCCGCGCGACAGCGATTTGAAACTGGTCCCCGATCTTTCCACGCTTTCCGTTGTTCCGTGGGAAAGCGATCCGACCGCACAGGTCATTTGCGATGTCGTGGGCACCAATGGCGAGGAAGTGCCCTATACGCCCCGCAACGTGTTGAAGAATGTGATGCGGCTCTACAGCGAAAAGGGCTGGAAGCCGGTGGTTGCGCCGGAAATCGAGTTCTATCTCGTCGCAATCAACGAAGACCCGGATTATCCGCTGCATCCGCCGAAGGGCCGCTCGGGCCGTTCCATTGTCGGCGGTCAGGGCTATTCCATCGCCGGGATCAACGAATTCGACGAGTTGATCGACGATATCTATCACTTCTCGGAAAAGCAGGGTCTCGAGATCGATACGCTGATCCATGAGGAAGGTCCGGCGCAGCTCGAAATCAACCTGCGCCACGGCGATCCGATCCAGCTTGCCGACCAGGTCTTCCTGTTCAAGCGCACCATTCGTGAAGCAGCCTTGAAGCACGGCATCTATGCCACCTTCATGGCCAAGCCCATGCAGGGCCAGCCAGGTTCGGCCATGCACATTCACCAATCGGTGGTGGATGCCAAGACAGGAAAGAACATTTTCTCCAACCCGGATGGCACCCCCTCCCGCGCCTTCTTCAACTTCATCGGCGGAATGCAGAAATATGTGCCAAGCTCGCTGGTGATGCTGGCACCCTATGTCAACTCGTATCGCCGCCTGACGCCTGACATGGCCTGCCCGGTGAACAATGCCTGGGGCTATGACAACCGCACCACCGCCTTCCGCGTACCGATTTCCGAGCCTCAGGCCCGGCGCGTGGAAAACCGCCTGCCAAGCTCCGATGCCAATCCCTATCTCGCGCTTGCCGCCTCGCTGGCCTGCGGCTGGCTTGGCATCATGAAGGAGATCGAACCGACCGAGCCGACCTATGACACGGCCAACGAAGGCTCCATCGACCTGCCACGCGGACTTCTGGAAGCGGTGGCCCTGCTGGAGGACGAAACGGCGCTGGAAGAAGTGTTCGGCAAGGAATTCATCGGCATCTATGCGGGCGTGAAGCGCGGGGAGTTTGAAACCTTCATGCAGGTGATCAGTCCGTGGGAGCGTGAATTCCTGCTTCTCAACGTGTGAGGGTCCCATGGTCTGGCAAAGCCCGATAGCGCCTGGCGTTTCCTGGTATCAGGAGAGCCTGGGCGAACGCCCCGAATATCCGCCGCTGGATGGTTCGGTATCTGTAGATGTCGCCATCATCGGCGGCGGCTATACCGGGCTTCAGGCAGCCTATAACCTCGTCAAGCGCGGCGTTTCGGTGGTTCTCATCGAAGGGGCGCGCTTCGGCGACGGTGCTTCGGGCCGTAATGGCGGACAACTCGGCACCGGCCAGCGCGCCTGGCCGGACGAGATGGAAGAGGAACTTGGCTTCGAGCGCGCCAAGGCCCTGTTCGACATGGCGGAGAATGCCAAGCGTCACCTGCTGGAATTTGCGGAAGTCCATGGCATCGACATGGACTATATCCCCGGCCAACTGAACGTTTCGCACAAGGCCAGCTACGAAAAAGCGTATCGCCGCTCCGTCGAGGTGATGACAGGGCGCTACGGTTATCGGCACTTGACCTTCATGGACAGGGCCGAAACAGCCGAACGGCTCGGCTCCACGCACTATTTCTGTGGCGTGCGCGACACCGGCACCGGCCATATTCATCCGCTGAAGCTTCTGGTGGGCCTTGCCCGCGTGGCGGCAGAAGCAGGAGCACGCATCCACGAAATGACACCGGCGCAAGCCATTCGGCAAGTCTCCGGGAAAACGCTGATCGACACCAAACGTGGCACGATCACTGCCGAACGCGTTCTGATCGCCACCAATGCCTATATCGGCAATCTGGAACGCGAAACGGCAGCCCACGTGATGCCGATACGCTCCTTCATCGGTGCGACCGAGCCGCTGGACAAGTTCCCCTCTATCCTGCCGGGCAAAGAGGCCGTGGCCGATAGCCGCTTCGTTGTGCGCTATTTCCGCAAGAGCCGCGATAACCGGCTGCTGTTTGGCGGGCGCGAAGCCTATACAGCCGATAGCCCGCGCGATATCTCGTTGCATATCCGCCGACAGATTGCCGAGCTTTATCCCTCGCTGGCCAACATCAACATCACCCATGGCTGGGGCGGGTCTGTTGGCATCACCATGCCACGCAAGCCCTTTGCCCGGGAAGTGATGCCCGGCGTCACCTCCATCGGCGGCTATTCCGGCCACGGCGTGATGCTGTCGAACTATAGCGGCAAGATCTACGCCGATGCGATTGCGGGCAATAGCAGCGAACTGGATCTCTTCAAGGATCTCAAGGTGCCCCCCTTCCCCGGCGGCGCCAGGTTCCGAAGCCCGCTGCTGTTTCTTGCATTGACCTGGTATGCCCTGCGCGACAGGTTTTGATGCAAAGTGAAGCCTTCTCACCGAAGAGGGCTGGCTTTTTTAAATCGATTAGATTATTGAGTATCCAACCCGAGACTTGGAAAGAGTGAGGCATGAGCAGCCAGATCATTCCCGTTGAACCATTCGATTATGTCGTGTTTGGCGGCACTGGAGACCTTGCGGAGCGCAAGCTGCTCCCGGCGCTTTACCACCGCCAGATCGAAGGTCAGTTCTCCGAACCGACACGGATTATTGGCGCTTCGCGCAGCGCATTGAGCGATGACGAGTTTCGCAAATTTGCCGATGCCGCACTGAAGGAACATCTCAAGCCTGGCGAATACGACGACGCTGAAGTGTCGAAGTTCCTCAATCGGCTGCATTATGTATCCGTCGATGCGAAATCCGATGGCGGCTGGGACAAACTGAAAAAGCTGCTGGACGATGGAAAGGAGCGCGTTCGCGCTTTCTATCTCGCTGTTTCGCCTGCCATTTTCGGTGCGATCTCCGAGAAGATCCGCGACCACAAGCTGATCACCAAATCCACGCGCATCGTGGTGGAAAAGCCGATCGGACGCGACCTTGCCTCCGCACTGGACCTGAACGACACGATCGGCAAGGTTTTCCGCGAAGAACAGATCTTCCGCATCGACCACTATCTCGGCAAGGAGACGGTGCAGAACCTGATGGCGCTGCGTTTTGCCAACACGCTCTATGAGCCGCTGTGGAATGCGCAATATATCGACCACGTGCAGATCACGGTGGCGGAATCGGTCGGTCTGGAAGGTCGCGCCGGTTATTACGACACCGCTGGCGCGCTGCGTGACATGGTGCAGAACCACATTCTGCAGCTCCTCTGCCTTGTTGCCATGGAGGTCCCCTCCTCCATGGATTCCGAAGCGGTTCGCGATGAGAAGCTGAAGGTTCTTCGCGCCCTGAAGCCGATCAATGCGGACAATGTCGAGCAGATGACGGTGCGCGGCCAGTATAAGGCAGGCGCTTCTGCGGGCGGTCCGGTGAAAGGCTATCTCGAAGAGCTTGAAGGCGGCGTTTCCAACACGGAAACCTTCGTTGCCATCAAGGCCGAAATCAACAATTGGCGCTGGGCTGGCGTTCCCTTCTACATCCGCACCGGCAAGCGCCTGACGAGCCGGATGTCGGAAATCGTCATCACCTTCAAGCCGATCCCGCACAACATCTTCGAAAACGCTGCCGGTCGCATCGTGGCAAACCAGCTGATCATCCGCCTGCAGCCGGATGAGGGCGTCAAGCAATCACTGATGATCAAGGATCCCGGTCCGGGAGGCATGCGTCTGCGCAATGTTTCGCTCGACATGAGCTTTGCCGAGGCCTTCAACGTGCGCAATCCGGATGCTTACGAGCGCCTGCTGATGGATGTGATCCGCTCGAACCAGACGCTGTTCATGCGTCGCGACGAGGTGGAGGCCGCATGGCGCTGGGTGGATCCAATTCTCAAAGGTTGGGAGACCACCAATCAACCGGCACAGGGCTATACCGCCGGAACCTGGGGCCCAAGCCAATCCATCGCGCTGATCGAGCGGGATGGCCGTACATGGCATGAAGGATAACTGGCATGGTGGTGCGTCTGCATAGCTTTTCCGACACGCAAGTTCTTGCCACCCGATTGGCAAGCGATGTGGCGCAGCATCTGGCCGATGCCATCTCGGCGCGGGGAATGGCCTCCATGGCCGTTTCCGGCGGCTCTACCCCGAAGCGTCTGTTCGAGATGCTTTCGGTGGCGGAAATCGACTGGAGCAAGGTTACGATCACGCTGGTCGACGAACGTTTCGTAGCCGCAGACAATCCGCGCTCGAACCATCTTCTCGTTGCGACCCATCTTTTGCAGAACAAGGCTGCGGCAGCGACCTTCCTTCCGCTCTATCACGATGTCGCCTCCGCCCTTCAGGCAGCTGCCATTGCCACCGAGAAGACAGAGGATATCGGCAATCCCTTTGACGTGGTGATCCTTGGCATGGGAACGGATGGCCATACGGCCTCGTTCTTCCCAGGTGGAAACCATCTGGCTCGCGCCATTGCCCCCGATGCTCCTCGCGGCGTGATGACGATGGAAGCGGATGGAGCAGGCGAAGAGCGCCTGACATTTACCTATCCGTCTCTGGCGGATGCGCGCTTCCTGGTGCTGCATATCGAGGGTGATGGAAAGCGGGCGGTTCTTGAGCAGGCCGAAGCTGGCACCGATGAAACCGAGATGCCGATCCGCGCCATGCTGAATCGTGCGCCTTCGGATCTGGATATTTACTGGGCACCCTGAACTGGCGCTTTGCCCGGCGCCTATTAGCCGCCCGTTGTGCGGCCCACACACAGATTGATAGACCGGCGCGGCTCCCAGCCGCCGGTTCTCCCATGGAGGATTGAGCATGACTGCAAATTCAAGCATCGAAGCAATCACCCGCCGGATCATCGAGCGCTCCAAACCGCGCCGCGAAGCCTATCTGGATCGTGTGCAGCGGGCCGCATCCAAGGGCGTGCATCGTGCGACACTCTCCTGCGGCAATCTCGCCCACGGCTTTGCGGTCTGTTCCCCCTCCGATAAGGCGGCGCTTGCCGGCGATGTGGTTCCGAACCTTGGCATCATCACCGCCTATAACGACATGCTTTCGGCACACCAGCCCTACGAGACCTTCCCGCCCATCATTCGCGAAGCAGCCCGTGAAGCGGGCGGCGTCGCTCAAGTGGCAGGTGGCGTTCCGGCCATGTGCGATGGTGTAACGCAAGGCCAGCCCGGCATGGAGCTTTCGCTCTTCTCGCGCGATGCCATTGCCATGGCGGCGGGCGTCGGTCTCAGCCACAATATGTTCGATGCGGCTGTCTATCTCGGCATTTGCGACAAGATCGTTCCCGGTCTGGTGATTGCGGCCCTGACCTTCGGGCATCTTCCAGCCGTTTTCATTCCAGCCGGACCGATGACCTCCGGGCTGCCCAATGACGAGAAATCCCGCATTCGCCAGCTTTATGCAGAAGGCAAGGTGGGACGCGCCGAACTTCTGGAAGCGGAATCCAAGTCCTATCACGGCCCCGGCACCTGCACCTTCTACGGCACTGCCAATTCCAACCAGATGCTGATGGAAATCATGGGCTTTCATATGCCGGGGGCCTCTTTCGTCAATCCCGGCACGCCGCTGCGCGAAGCCCTGACGAAGGAAGCGGCCAAGCGCGCGCTGGCCATTACGGCACTGGGCAACGAGTTTACGCCTGCGGGCGAGATGATCGATGAACGCTCCATCGTCAACGGCGTGGTCGGCCTTCATGCGACGGGCGGCTCCACCAATCACACGCTGCATCTTGTGGCCATGGCGCGCGCCGCAGGCATCGAGCTGACATGGCAGGATATTTCCGATCTTTCCGATGTTGTGCCCTTGCTGGCCCGTGTCTACCCGAACGGGCTTGCGGATGTGAACCACTTCCACGCCGCAGGCGGCATGGGCTTCCTCATCAAGCAGCTTCTGAAGCAGGGACTGCTGCATGACGACGTGCGCACCGTCTTTGGCCAGGGCTTGCACGCCTACACGGTCGAGGCACGGCTTGACGAAAAGGGCGCGGTGGTGCGCGAGGCAAGCCCGGAAGAGAGCGGCGACTCCAAGGTTCTCACCAAGATCGACACGCCATTCCAGTCGAACGGCGGTCTGAAAATGCTGACCGGCACACTCGGCAAGGCCGTCATCAAGATCTCTGCGGTCAAGCCGGAACGCCATGTGATTGAAGCGCCTGCCGTGGTCTTCCACGACCAGCAGGAATTGCAGGACGCCTTCAAGCGTGGCGAGCTGAACAAGGATTTCGTCGCCGTCGTGCGCTTCCAGGGCCCGAAGGCCAACGGCATGCCGGAACTGCACCGCCTCACCCCGCCGCTCGGCGTGCTGCAGGATCGCGGCTTCAAGGTGGCCCTCGTCACCGATGGCCGCATGTCCGGCGCCTCCGGCAAGGTTCCGGCCGCCATTCACGTCACGCCCGAAGCCTGCGATGGCGGGCCGATTGCCCGCATCAAGGATGGCGATATGATCCGTCTCGATGCCATCAACGGCACTTTGGAAGTGCTGGTGGATGACGCCGAATTTGCCGCCCGCCCCTTGGCGGAAGCAAAGCTGGAGGATAACGAATTCGGCATGGGCCGCGAATTGTTCGCTCCCTTCCGCCGCAATGTCGGCCCTGCGGACCAGGGTGCCAGCGTATTTTTCGGGTGAGAGATGGAAGTTTCAGGCAGTCAGGCTATTGAACATCCGGTTCAGATGCAGCTGGAGGCCTACAACCGGCGCGACATCGACGCCTTCATGCAATGGTGGGCCGATGACTGCCTTTACTACGCCTTTCCAGACCAGCTTCTGGCATCGGGCAAGGCTCAGATCCGCGAACGCCACATCGAACGCTTCCGCGAGCCGAACCTGCACGGCAAGCTCCTCAACCGCATGGTGATGGACGGCATGGTGATCGACCATGAAACCGTCACCCGCACCTTCGCGGAAGGACCGGGCGAGATCGATGTGATCTGCATTTATGAGATCGCGGACGGCAAAATTGCGAAGGCATGGTTCAGAATGGGCGAGAAGCGGCTGAGCGCGGAATAGGTCACCAAGGTCGGAAAAACCTATTTCCGGATCAACGAGGAAGCATACCCAAACGATATCATGAATATCAGGCTGTAGGGTCAGACCGCGCAGCCAGGGTTTAGCCCCCGCCCCCTCACCAGCTCCGCACGTCCAGCTTCTTGTCCTTGTGCGCCGGGTGCGTGGAGAAGATGAAAATGCGGTCCAGTTCCTTCTGCGTCAGCATGCGCAGGAAGCGAACATCAATGGTGTTATTGGCATTGGTGCGCATCAGCACGCAGCCGATCTTCGAAATCCGAGCATCGGGAATGTCGAGCACAAATTGTTCCGGCAGATTATACTGGGTCAGCAGTGCAAGAACTGCCCCGCTCATGGAAATGCGGATCACATCGCAACGGCGTGACGCCATGTGCATGACGTGCTTTTCGGTATACTCGATACGAGCCGCATTCATTGTGTCTTCCATGCGAAACCGCGTTTCGCGGTCATACATGAAAGATTCCTCTCGCTTAAGGTAGTGGTTCGGACCCGTCGTCATCTCAGCACCGGCTATGCATATTCGATCGATGAAAGCCTAAAGCCTAGAGCTTAACGAAGAGTGTGGTCCCCGGCGCCGTGCACACAAGCAAAGCGCTGGAAACAACAAAATGAACAAGCGTGCTACCTGCGATAGGTCTGTCCTTGCGCGTCGAATAAATGCATTTTGGATGAATCTGCGGTGAAGCGGAGGCGCTCACCTTTTTCAACTTTGAAAATGCCAGGGATCTTGGCAATGATCGGCTCTTCGTCGGACAGTCCTTCGATGTAGAGAAGCGTAACCTCACCCAGAGCCTCGACAATCGCGACGGTTCCTTCGAAGAGATAATCCTCGCCGGTGGTTACCGTCAGGTCTTCGGGACGTATGCCGAAGCTTGCCGCCTTGCCCTTTTCGGATGCCTGCGTTGCAATGGGCACGGAAACGACCTTGCCGCCCCTCAGGTCAATCCGCGTTGTTGCGCCCGTTTCCGCCACGGTTGCGGGAATAACATTCATGGCGGGTGAGCCGATGAAGCGGGCAACGAACAGGTTCTGCGGGCGCTCGTAAAGCTCCAACGGTGCGCCGACCTGCTCAATGCGACCCGCCGATAGCACTACGATCCGGTCTGCCAGCGTCATGGCCTCCACCTGGTCGTGGGTCACATAGATCATGGTCGTATCGGCCATCTGCTCCTTGAGCTTGGCAATTTCGATACGCGTTGCCACGCGAAGTGCTGCATCGAGGTTGGAGAGCGGCTCATCGAACAGGAAGACCTTGGGATTTCGGCAGATGGCACGGCCAATCGCCACACGCTGACGCTGGCCACCGGACAGCGCCTTGGGCAGACGCTCCAGATATTGCGTCAGCTGCAGAATATCGGCGGCAGCACGCACGCGCCGGTCGATCTCCTGCTTGTTTTCGCCCGCAATGCGCATGCCAAAGGCCATGTTGTCATACACGGTCATATGCGGATAGAGCGCATAGGACTGGAACACCATGGCAATGCCACGCTTGGAGGGCGGCACCTCGTTTACCCGGTTGCCCTCGATGAACATGTCGCCGCTGGTGATTTCCTCCAAGCCGGCAATCATGCGCAGCAGCGTGGATTTACCGCAGCCGGATGGGCCGACAAAGACCACGAACTCGCCTTCCGCGATCTCAAGATCAATGCCGTGCAGAACCTTCACCTGCCCGTAAGCCTTGCGGATGTCTTTCAGAACGAGTCCGGTCATGTCTCTCCCCTTTTCATCCTCTGGAGCGGGAAGGCGGCGAACCGCCTTCCGCCGTTTTTATTGTCATGCATGGCGTGCGAAGGCAGCGCTCCAGGCGGGCAGTGCCAGCATGCGGCCGTTGAGATCACTGGCAAAGCCATGGCCCTCCAGCAGTGCCCAATCGCCATCCGGCAATTCGGTGGCCACCTCATCCGCGCTCATGTTGAAGATGCACAGAACCACCTCGTTGCCGAGCTTGCGCAGATAGCGCAGGACCGGCCCTTCCACCGGCAGGAACTCGATGTCCCCCTTGGCGAAGGCCGGGTGCTGCCTGCGAAAGGCGAGGAAGCGGCGATACTGCTCCATCACCGAAGCCTCATCTCCCTGCTGCACGTTGACGGCGCGCAACTGATGCTCCACCGGGATCGGCAGCCATGTCTTTTCCGCATGCGAGAAACCCGCCTGCTGGGCGTGATCGTCCCAGACCATCGGCGTGCGGCATCCATCGCGGCCCTTGAATTCCGGCCAGAACTGAATGCCATAGGGGTCTTGCAGATCGGCATAGGCGATATCCGCCTCCGTCAGGCCCAGCTCCTCGCCCTGATAGATGCAGACGGAACCGCGCTGTGTGAGCAGGATGGCCGCCAACTGCTTGGCATAGGCTTCGCGATCCATCACATCGGCACCCCAGCGGGTGACGTGGCGCACCACATCGTGGTTGGAAAAGGCCCAGCAAGCCCAGCCTTCGGGTGCAGCCGACGCAAAGGCTTTCTGCACCTCGGCCACACGCTCCGGCGTCAACTGGTCCGGTGCCAGGAACTCGAAGGCATAGCACATCTGCATCTTGTCGCCGCCGGAGGTATATTCCCCCACGATCTCAAGCCCGCGCTGGCTATCGCCCACTTCGCCAACGGCGGCAATGGCCGGAAACTCGTTGAGCACGGCACGGAAGCGCTTGAGGAATTCCAGATTTTCCGGGCGGTTCTTGTCGTAGATATGCTCCTGGAAATTATAGGGGTTCACCGCAGGGGCGGTGGAAGCATTGCGCCGTTCCGGTGCCAGCGAAGGATTGTCGCGCAACTGCTTGTCATGGAAGTAGAAGTTGATGGTGTCGAGACGGAAACCATCCACGCCACGCTTCAGCCAGAAGCGCACCACATCCAGCAGCGCATCCTGCACTTCCGGGTTATGCAGGTTCAGGTCCGGCTGGGATGTGAGGAAGTTATGCAGGTAGTACTGCATGCGGGTCGGGTCCCAATGCCAGGCGGACCCGCCGAAGATCGACAGCCAGTTGTTGGGCGGCGTGCCATCGGGCTTTGCATCGGCCCAGACATACCAGTCCGCCTTGGGGTTAACCCGGCTCGACCGGCTCTCGATGAACCAGGCATGCTGATCGGAACTGTGGGAAATCACGAGATCGATCATCACCTTGATGCGCAGACGATGGGCTTCCGCAATCAGCGCATCGAAATCCGACAAGGTTCCGAACATCGGATCGACATCGGTATAATTCGAGACGTCATAGCCGAAATCGCGCATGGGCGACGGGAAGAACGGCGAGATCCAGATGGCATCCGCGCCCAGCGCCGCAATGTGGGAAAGCCGCGCCGTGATGCCCTTCAGGTCACCAATGCCATCGCCGTTCGAATCCTGATAGGAGCGCGGATAGATCTGGTAGATGACCGCGCCGCGCCACCAGTCTGCATCGGGCGTTTCGGTCGTCTGTGAAATAGCAGTCATGCGTGTTGAACCTTGATGAAGAGGCATTCAGCCGCCCTTGACCGAACCGGCAAGGAGGCCGCGCACCAGATATCGTTGAAGCCCGAAGAACACCAGCAACGGCACCACGATGGTGACGAAGGCTGACGCCGTCAGGATTTCCCAGTTGCCCCCGCGTGATCCCAGAAGCGCATTCAGACTGCCGGTCAGAACCAGTTGATCGCGACCTGTGCCCAGGAAGACGATGGCAACGAGCAGGTCGTTCCAGACCCACAGAAACTGAAAGATTGCGAATGAGGCCAAAGCAGGGAACGAGAGAGGCAGCACGATCTTCATGAAGATCTCGAAATCGGACGCGCCGTCCACGCGTGCGCTTTCGATGATTTCCTTGGGAAGACCGGCAATGTAGTTGCGCAGGAGATAGATGGCGAGCGGCATGCCGAAGGCGGTATGCGCAAGCCAGATCCCCGCATAGGTTTTCGAGGATGTGCCGAAGAAATTGCCCACTTCGTTATAGAGCCTGAGAAGCGGGATCAGCGACATTTGCAGCGGAACGACAATGAGGCCGACAACCAGCGCAATGATGAGCGCGCGGCCCGGAAAATGCATCCAGGACAGGGCATAGGCGGCGAAGGCGGCAATCAGGATCGGAATGATCGTTGCCGGGATTGTCACCGTCAGCGAGTTGATGAAGGCCTGTCCGATGCCTTCGGAGAACAGAACGGTGCGGTAATTCTCCAGCGTGAAGACCGGGGGCGTCGTGACCGTCAGATAGATGCGCTTGCCGCGCGAGCCTTCAAAGGGTGCGGTCTTGGTATAGACGTAAGTACCATCGGAATTGATGGTCAGCGTTTCGCCCTCGCCCAGATCCGCCGGCTCTCCGGCCTTGTAGGCTGCCGGTTCCTGTACCCGGGTTCCAAACGCCTTTACGGTTCCGCCCTGGCCCTCTTCAAAAACTGAGCCGGTGATAACGTAATTTGCGCCTTCCTGTCTGGCGGTGGAGGGATCGCCCAGCCGCCCTGCACTGGTTTGCGAGGAGCTGCCAAAGGCCGTCCACCAGCCGGATGTGGTAATCTGGCCCTTGTCCCGCACGGAGGTGACAAGAATACCCAGGGTCGGAATAAGCCAGAGGATGACGATCAAAAGCACAGAGAGGTGAACGATCAGGCGCGGCAGACCGACGCGTCTCAGGCGGGTGGTTAGGCTTGCCATCTCAATGTCCTCCCGCATCCTGGTTGGCCTGACGGATATTCCAGATCATGATCGGCGTGACAGCCGCCATGATGACCAGCGCGATGACGGCACTTCGGCCGCTATCGCCGCCGCCGCGGAACATCCAGTCGAACATCAGGTTGGCCAGAACCATCGTATCCCACTGGCCGTTGGTCATGGTCAGAACGATATCGAAAACCTTCAGAACAAGAATGGTAATGGTGGTCCAGACCACGGCAATCGTGCCCCAGATTTGCGGCACCATGATCTTCCAGAAGATTTGCCAGCCATTGGCACCATCGATCACCGCAGCCTCGATTGTCTCTTCCGGAATGCCGCGCAGCGCCGCAGACAGAATGACCATGGCAAAGCCGGTCTGGATCCAGATCAGGATAATCATCAGGAAGAAGTTGTTCCAGAAGGGCATGGAGATCCACACCTGCGGATCGCCGCCCAGCCAGGTGACGATGGCGTTCAGAAGGCCGATCTGCGTGTCGTTGCCGCCGCGATATTCGTAAATGAACTTCCAGATGACCGAGGCACCCACAAAGGAAATCGCCATCGGCATGAAGACAATGCTCTTGGCGATATTGCCCCACCAGATGCGGTCGGTCAGAACCGCAATGACAAGGCCGAAGAAGGTGCAGGCGGCTGGAACGACAGCCAGCCAGAGAATGTTATTGAAAATGGATTGGCGGAAGCCTGCATCGAAAAAGGCCCAGCGGTAATTGGCGAAACCAACGTAATTGACGCCTGCCCGATCGTAGAAAGACAGGATGAAGGTCGCGACCACGGGATAGACAAGGTAGATGGCGAGCAGCAGCAGCGCCGGGCCGAGAAACAGCCAGGGGCGCACCACAGCCCGGCGGTTGAGATTGCGCGAAGCCTGGGTCACATCGCCCGCCCGCACAGGCAAAGCGGCATTCAGCAGCTTATCCGATAGCCAGTAATACAGCGCACAGACGAAGACACCCACGACCATCACACCGACGGCCGACACAATCTGCGAAACCATGTCCCCTCCTTGAGGCCTCGCCTCAAACCTTCTCACCGGCGTTCATGCCGGTTTTTCTTTTTCGGAAAGAGATGGAAGGGGCCGCCGCATGATCCCGGCGGCCCGCAATCTGGTTTACTTCAGGCCGTCCCAGGCCTTCTGGATCTCATCGCCAACCTGTTGCGCCGACTTGCCGCCAACGAAATCGACCATGCCTGTCCAGAACGCGCCAGCACCGATCTTGCCCGGCATCAGGTCCGATCCGTCAAAGCGGAAGGTCGTCGCCGTGGTGAGGATTTCTCCCTGCTTTTTCAGCGCATCATTGGCATAGGCTTCCGTCTTCACGCCCTTGTAAGGCGTCAGGAAGCCGGACTGCGCCATCCAGACCTCGTGCGCGATCGGCGTTTTCAGGAAGTCGATGAAGGCGCGTGCCGCAGGTGAATCCTTCGTGATGGTGACCAGCGTTCCGGCACCCAGAACCGGCGTGCCCAGTTCTGGCTTGGAAGCGTAGGTCGGCATGTAGAAGAAGTCTGCATCCGTGCCAAGCTTGGTGCCTTCGGGGAAGAAGGTCGGGATGAAGGACGCCTGGTGATGCAGATAGCACTTTGGCGGAATGTCGAAGAGACCCTTCGGGCTATCGCGGAAATCGGTGGACGCCACGGCCGCAACGCCGCCGGACACGTATTTCTCGTTCTTGGCAAATTTGCCGAACTCTTCGATTACGCTGACCACCTTCGGATCGTTGAACTTCACCTTGTTCGTGACCCAGCCATCATAGGTCTCTGGCGTGTTCATGCGCAGCATCAGGTCTTCAACCCAATCGGTGGCTGGCCAGCCAGTGGCACCGCCGGAACCCAGACCGATGCACCAGGGCGTGCCGCCATCCTTGACGATCTGATCGGAAAGCTGGACCAGCTCCTCCATCGTCTTGGGAACCTTGTAGCCTGCTTCCTCGAAGTTTTCCGGAACGTACCAGACCAGCGACTTCAAATCTGCCTTGTAGGGAAACGCAAAGAAGCCATCCTGACCATCCTTGCCCTTGTAGGTGCCAAGCTGCACCCAGGATTTGCCAGCGCCGTAATTCTCCTCAACCCATTTGCCGGTTTCCGGCCCCAGATTGACCAGGAAGCCCTTGGAGGCAAGGTCCTGAAGAAGACCCGGCTGCGGAAGGATCGCAATGTTCGGGGGCGAACCGGCTTGCGTATCGATGACGATCTGCTGCTCGTAGTTTTCCGATGACGAATACTGAACATTCGCACCTGTGGCATCGTTGAAATAGGCAAGCACGCTGCGGAAAAGCTTTTCGTCGTCCCCGCGCCACGGACCGAAGATCGTCAGCGACTGACCCTTCAGATCTCCATGAGATTTCTTGAAGTCTTCGTAGCTCTTCCAGTTGAATTTCGCATCGGAACCAGGCGCGAATTTCAGATCAGCCGCAGATGCACCGGCGACACAGAAGCAAAGGCTAGCAACGCCAGCCAGCAATAGATGTTTCATCAAGACAAACCTCCCGTCAGGATTGAGCAGCTTTTATAACTGCCGAAGAATTGAAGCACCTCCCAAAGCGCTTTGAACGCAAGGAAGACATGGGTGAAGGGCATGAGTCAAGAGGTACCCGACAGCATTCCTTCGGTCGCCTGAGCAGAAAATAGGGCAGAGCCCTGCAAAGTCTATTGTTTTGCATTTTGCAGAAAAACGGGCAAATATGCATTTCGAAGCGCTTTGAACGGGAGAAAAGCCCCGTGGATCGCTTGGGAGGATGGTAAGGGCTGTGAATCTCAAAGAACTGTCGAATCTTCTGGGCCTATCGCAGACCACGATCAGCCGCGCCCTCAACGGCTATCCGGAGGTGAATGCCACAACCCGTGCGCGCATTCTGAAGGCTGCGGAAGAAACCGGCTACCGCCCGAACCGGGCGGCGCGACGCCTTGCCACCGGCAAGGCCGGCTCATTGGGCCTCGTCATGCCGGTGACGGCGGAGCAGCCGATGGACGCGCATTTCGCGGAGTTCCAGAGCGGACTGGCCGACGAATGTTTGCGGCACGATTTCCACTTCACCATCATGCCCGCCAAGCCGCAGGAGGAGGAGCAGGCCATTCGCGATCTGGTTTCCAGCGGCGCAGTGGATGCCTATTACCTCGCCTATATGCGCGAAAAGGATCCGCGCATCGCCATGGCACAATCGCTGCCCATTCCCTTCATCGTGCATGGGCGTTCCCTGGGGCTGGCAGAGGACTATCCCTATCTCGATGTCGACAATGAAGAGGCCTTCGCAGAGGCGACGCGCTATCTTCTTTCCCTGGGCCATAAGCGCTTTGCGCTTCTGAATGGTCCCTTTGATCTGGATTTCGCCCGTCGCCGAAGGGCGGGCGTGGAAAAATCGCTTGCCGCTGTCGGCATGAGCCTTCCGCCAGAGCATGTGAGCAGCACGTTGATGACAGACGCCAACGGTTTTCAGCACATGATGCGGTTTCTCGAACAGGGTTCAAGACCAACCGCTGTTCTCTGTGCCAGCACGGTTCTGGCGCTGGGAGCCGTCCGGGCTATTCGTCAGGCAGGCCTGGAGGTGGGCAAGGACATTTCCGTCATCGCCCATGACGATGACCTTCTGCTTCTGAAGCCGGAACATTTCAGCACGCCGCTGACCACAACCCGCTCCTCCATTCGAGAGGCTGGCAGGCGTATTGCCGAACGGCTTATCGCTGCAGTGAAGGGAGATGATACCGATGCGCCGCAGGCCGAACTCTGGCGCGCAGAATTCATCCTGCGCGCCTCGACCGGACCTGCGCCATCCTGAAAATCAGAATTGCGGGATAGGCCGACCGACGGAGCGGTAGGCGGCCACCACGGTATTGGCCATCAGCATGGCGATGGTCATCGGCCCCACACCACCCGGCACCGGCGTGATGGCGCTGGCAATATCGGCACATTCATCAAAGGCAACATCGCCCACGAGGCGGGTAGCCCCCTCGCCTTTTTCCGGCGCATCCACCCGGTTGATGCCTACATCGATGACCACAGCGCCGGGCTTTACCCAATCCTTGCGCACCATCTGGGCACGGCCCACGGCTGCCACCAGAATATCGGCCTGACGGCAGATGCCCGGAAGATCCTTGGTGCGGGAATGTGCCATGGTCACAGTGGCATTGGCCGCCAGAAGCAGGAGAGCCATAGGCTTTCCAAACAGATTTGAGCGACCGATAACAACGGCATTCATGCCTGAGAGGTCTGCGCCCAGCTGGTTGCGCAGAAGCAGCATGGCACCGGCAGGCGTGCAGGATACAAGCCCGCTTGCCAGATCGCCGCTCGCCACCTTGCCGGCATTGACGACGTTGAGGCCATCCACATCCTTTTCCGGACGAATGGACTGAATGACGGGTTCGGAATTCAGGTGCCGGGGAAGCGGCAGCTGCACCAGAATACCGTGCACGGCTGGATCGGCATTCAGCTTTTCAACCAGCGATTCAAGCTCGTCCTGCGTGGTGGCTTCCGGCAATGTGTATTGCATGGAATGGAAACCGCACTGCTTTGCCATGCGGCTCTTGGCGCCCACATAGGCGTGACTGGCCGGATCGTTACCAACGATGACAACGGCCAGACCGGGCTTGATGCCTGCTTCGCGCTCCAGCACCGCCGCCGCCTCACCGACAGCATCCGTGACCTTGGCTGCCGATTTCTTGCCATCGATAATGACTGCCACGCCTCATCCTCCTGCGGTGAAGATTGCTGCGGCCATGCGCATTTGCCTGCCGCGTTCGAGGCATATTGCTCTATGCGGTCACTTCATTGAATGCAAGGGAGCGACGTAGATTGTCATCTCAAGCGACATTGCGCCACTGAGGTGGTCCGGCCGTGCTGGAAAGGGGTTCGAACTGCCCGGATTCAGCCTCCATTGACAGCACCTCACGCATCCGCTGCAGCTGTTCCAGCAGAACTTGAAGTTCCGCCACGTCCAGCAGAAGCTCATCCTCCTGGTCAGCGGACACGACCTGCTCCTCGCTACGGTCGAACAGCGCGGCCTCCATCAAAGGTGGAAGCGGATTTTCTTCGCCCAGAGGCTCCACATTGGCCATGATCAGTTCACGCAACCACTCATGGGAGCGGTCATCATTGGCAACCGCCTCCAGCATGGCCGCGACAGAGCGGTGCATTTCATCATCGTCAACCGGCTCTTCGTGATCAGACCATTCAGGAACATGGACCGAATGCGATGGCCATTGTGCCTCCACCAAATCCTCTTCCGTTGGAGATACGGCGATCCGCATCGGCACGCTGGGTTCGAGCAGTTCGTCGACCGGCTGTTCCAGAGCCTTATGTGACGTGGATGCTTCAACAGTCGGGAGGTAATCGGGCAGGATCTGCGGCTCGATTTCGAAGGCATCGCCGAAGGGATCCGCAAGTGTCTGCACCTCCGCTTCCGTCTCCGCTTCCGCCTCCGGGCGGGCTGGCAGGCAGGCACCACCGAGGCACAGGCCCGCAAAGGCACCCAATAGCGAGTAAATCCAGAGTGGAAGCCCGGACACGGACACATCAGACACCGCAGCCGGACGCAGCGGCACAATCACTGCCGCCGGTTCAACATCCCTGCTGTCGGCGCGCAGTGCCTCGAGATAGGTTTTTCGCAGGGTTTCAGCCTTCTGCTCAAGCCGTTCATAGGCCTGAACCTTTTCGGGAACGGGGTTTGCATCCAGAGCCGCCAGTTCCCCGGCTGTCTTCTCCTGCTGTGCTTTGACTTCGGCGCGTTCGCGATTGGTCTGGGCAATCAGTGCCGTCACGGCTTTCGCAATGGCCGCGCGTGCGTCAGCTGCGGCACCTTCTGCCGCCATTAATGTGGGATGCCTGGGCCCGAGGCTGACCGAAAGTTGCTGAACCCTCACCTCTGCATCAAGATAGCGCTGGCGTTGCGCCTCAAGCCCTGTCACCTGCAATTCGTCCGGAAGCTCGCGCCCGGAGTAATCCGCCGCTTTCCAGAGAGACAGCGCATCGGCCCGCCGCTCCAGCATCTCCTGCTGGCGAGCCAGCGCATCGGCCTGTGCCGCAAGCACAGAACGCTGATTGCGCTGCTGTTGCACATTCGCCAGTTCTTCGGGCGACAGGTCCAGCTCCTCCATCGAGGACTGCGCCTGTTCAAGCTCGGTGCGCAGTTTTGCAAGCCTCTCTTGCCCGGCAGAAGGCTGGCTCTGCTCCAGAAGCTGTTTCAGGACATCGGCCCCGGCATTGGCAACATTTACGGCTTCTTCGGCCTTGGAACTTTGCGCCAGAAGCAGGATCGTGCGCCCGTCAGGCGCGACAACGGGTTTCAGCATGCCTTGCAAGCGCTCACGCAGCGACGCTTCGGAGCGGTCGATCGTCATGGCATCGCCGGTGATGATGTCGTTGAGGAAGTCGAAAACGCCCTGACGCGAACGGATATCCTGCCCGGACCAGCCAAGACGCTCGGCAATGCGATCCAGCACCTGCGGCTGGTAGATTTGCGAAGGCAAGGCGTCGACGAGATCCGCCTGCCCCGGCAGAACAACATTCAGGCTGGCTGTTGCAGTGAACTGTCTTTCCACATTCAGCGGCAAGGCCACGGGGGCGAGAGCGCCCAGACTTGCGAAACCGGCGAGCAGCAGCGATGTCAGCATCGCTTTGCCGCTGAAGCGCCGTCCGCTGAAATGCATGCTGTCTCTGACGACATCGAACGCAAACATGAAACCAACCGTGCTTGCAGCCATGCGCTAGGCGCATGCTGTGAAAGCGACGGGTCATTCCACATCATCCGTCGCTGCCTCAATTTGAGCATTTCCGGACGACGACATTCGGCGTCCGGCCACGCCCAACATTAAGACAAGCTAAATTTATTTGACGAATAAAGGGTTAACGAGAGGTCGTCAGAGCCGCTTTCCGGTGGGTTATGATGTGTCGGGCAAGCGGCAAAGAAACCGGGGCAAAAAAGCGCAAGGCCGTCATAGGCAAGCGAAAGCTCCCGTTCCAGCAGCAGTTCCTGTTTGATCGTGCTGCTGTCGACCAGCACGAGATGAGGCTTCACCGCGGCGATCTCGGCCATCAGCCTTCCCCCCGCCCCTGGTTCTGCACCCAGTTGCAAATGTGCGGCATAGACCTGATGCCACGGAACATGGGCGCGGATGAAATCGCGCGCGGCGGAGAGCCGCTGGCGATTGCTGCCAGCCAGAACAAGCCGCTTCGGTTCCGCCATGTAGGTCAGAAGGACAGGAATGAACTCGGCTGCAGGAATTGGCGCCAGAGCGCGCGAACGGAACGAGAGGCGCAGCAGGGCGGCCACGATGGCGCTTTCCGGCAAAAGAATACGCTCGGCCAGATTTTCCCGGTAAGCCGCTTGCAGCAGACCTCGCACCAAAGCAGATGCCGTGACAAAGGAGACCGGTCGATAACCGACCCTTACAGCCGTCATGGCCTCCAGTAGCGACAGGTTTTCCAGCTTGCTATGGGCGGAAAAACCGGTCACCAAGCTTCGATAGAAGGCAAGAAAAGGAAGGCGCTTCAAAGCCATGAAGAGCCTCTGAGGCGTGCGAAAGCAGGCGGCAGAACGGCGCCGCCCGGGGCAGAGTTTGCCGTTTCCCGTTTCCATTGAATGTAAAGAGGCAGGCGCATTGCACCCCTCATTCTTATCGAGCAGGGCTCCTCCGCCCACGCCCGATGTGGTTTCAACCGAAAACCCGTGCGCATGCGCGGGCCTTCCTTTTTTGTTTCGACCAGCCGTCATGCTGACGGGTTTGCAATCAATGGCCGGAACTTGGTGTCTTCTCCGCCTTTACGCCTTCCACGATCTTTGTCGGCGCAACCTGCTTGTCTGGCTGACGCTCTCCATTTGCCCGGATGTCGTCCTTCGAAAGGTAGTCGAGCTGCTCAACCAGGACATCCAGAACATATTCCTCCTGGAAGCGCTCATTGAGCTTCTGCTTGATGGCATTCCTGAATGCCTGAAGATCAAAGCCGCCGGTGTTGGAGAGATCGACCATCTTGTTGCCGACGAGCAAGGTAAACAGCTCGTCGGTCATCATTTCCGTCAGCGGCAGATTCACACCCTTGATCTTTTCCTTGTCCATCATGAAGGAAATGCGGGTGATGAAGTAACCCTGAACAGCCCCATCCTTGAGCATGGGAATATTGATGCTCTCGCCCTTCACCAGCTCGGATTTGTCACGCAGTTGCGCGGCCTCGTCCACGGGCGGCTTCGGCTTCGACATCTGAACGGAGAAGAAGACGGCGCCCAGCGTGACGATGCAGACCCAGAGGCCGGTGAGGATGAGCTTGACCATCAGGATTCGCTGTAAAGGAATTGTTCTTGTGTGTAGGTACCGTCACCATCGGCATCGCGAGCGGCATTCTTGAGAATATCCGCAACCGTGCGAACAGCGTGCAGATGCGCTTCGACGCGGCGCGCATTCAGCGCCAGCTTGTCCTTCAGCACATGCATCTGGTTCATGTGATTGACGGCAAGTTCCTGCGGGTCCGTAGAGCGGAACAGCATCGTCAATTCATAGAGGCAACGGCTTTTGTGGGCGTTCGAGACCTTGAGATCGAACTGCGCATCCTTGCCGATCCGCTCATTCTCGTTATCGATGATCATCTCAAGCCGGCCGAGTACGGACTTGATGCGATAATCGCTCGAAATGACTTCCATGTTATCTTGTCCAGTAAGTGTCATGTCATGCCTCGGCTTGTGCGCGTTCGGTCGACGCAAGATCGAATACTTTCCGCTCAAACTCGTCGATCATGCTGATCGCCTTGTTGCGGCTGTCCTTGTCTGTTGTGGGATTGGGCGCTACTTCATTGCGCATCTTGTCGAGCGAATGCTTGAAAACCTGTTCAGCAATACCGATGCCGCCGCTCTTCGCCACTTCATCGGCGATCTTTTCCGACATCATGCTCTGCCAGAATTCACCGGCCGAGCCCTTGCCGTAAACTTCCTCGCTATCCTTCGGCATCATGGAGTTCACGAAGCTCTGAAGGATGGAGGCTTCGAACTTCCGGTATTCCTCCGGCATTTCGATGCTTCGATCAGCCTTTCGGGCTGTATCGACATGGCTGCGTGTACCGGCATCGTCCAGAAAATCGACGACGGAAGAGAAGCCGGTTCCAGCTGCGGCCAGCCTGGTCGCCGTCGTTGCTGCGCGCGTGGCCGAAAGCTTGGCCTGCGCTTCCTGCACGGAGGTCGGGTCTGCTGCGCGCAACACGTCCATGACGAGATCGCTTGGAGGAGAGATCGCCACGTCTGCATCCTTTCGTCCAGCGGAATGAGGCTCCAGTTCAAGGACCGCATTCCGTTAAAATTGAGCCTGTGAGATACGTCCGGCAGACCACTGGTCTGCCTTGCGCATGTCTTTCCACTGATCATCTCTAAAGAGCCGCTTTGTGTTTACGGCAGCTGCCGCAGAACTGACAGAAGCTTCTCTTTGCTTCGGATGGAGGCAGTATGCTGAGTGAAGCTTGGCTCAGGCTGGCGTGGCCCCTGAAAATCGGGAATGAAATGCAAATGTTAGAGGTGGGGGAGACGGTTTTGCGCCCGGCCATGGAAAGTGATTATCGATCTTTCGCGGTTTCGGCGGCAAGTGTCAGCTCAAGCAAATCATAGATTGCATTGTCGTCGCGCTCGCGATCTTCAAGCCCGCGCGCCTCCTTCATCTGCTCCTCCAATCGCTCGCCCTTGGTGCGTTCGCGCAACACGCGCGCCTCCAGCACCTGCTGGACGCCGGAAAGCTGCTTGTCCTTCACCATCAACCGGCCGAAACGCTCCGCATAGGTCTTCGAGAACTGCCGGTGAACCGGAGCCATGGAGCCGATGGCATCAATCACCTTGTCCATGGATTCCGCGACCTCCTGCCGTTGCTGATTGGTCGCGGCCAACTCGCCCTCGGCCATCTTCTCCAGATGCCGCTGGACATTGACCAGCCGTTTCAGTTTCTTCGATCGGGTGTCCGGGCCAGCCATGTGTCCCTCAGAAGGAGTTGAACACGGGGCCGAAGCCATCCGCGAACTGCCGCGCCAGGGCGGCAATGGAAACATACAGCATAAACAGGCCGCCGGCGATGAGGAATGGCGTTGAGATGAAGTAGATCGGGATCTGCTGCGCCAGCTTGTTGACCAGGCCCACCCCGACGTTGAACAGCAGCCCGAAGATGAGGAAAGGGCTTGCCAGACGCAGCATGATGCTGGTCGAGGCGCGTAAGGTGTCTGCCAGGGTAATCAGCATCTTCTGCGGCTCGAGGATGGCGCCAACCGGCGTCGCCCCGTAGGAATCGACCAGGGCGCGGAAGACCACATGGTGGAAATCCAGCATGAACAGCATCATCAGGCCGCAGAAGGAGATGAAGTTGGTAACGCTGGTTTCCGACATATCTTCGAGAATGTCGTGGCCTGCGGGTGCCGAGAAGCCGATCGACATACCGATGATTGCGCCGGAGAATTGCAGGCCCAGCACATAAAGGCGGGCAATCATGCCATACATGATGCCGATCAGCATTTCGGTGAAGATGAGGCCGATATAGGTGGCCGTGCCTGAGGAGACACGCGGATAGACCGTGTTCCAAAGGATTGGCAGCACCGCAAGCGAAATGGCGACGGATACGAAGAGCCGCACATTCATGGGCAGGCGGGCGCTGGAGAAACCCGGCAGGGTCATGAAGCAGCCTCCCATCCGGCAGAACACCAGAAAGAAGGCCAGCATCGTACCCTGCGGGTCGGTTATCATGAAATGGAGCCCAGTATCTTGATATCCAGCCCCTTGGCCAGTTCCACATGGGATAGAACCGGCAGCGTGGCGAACAGTCTCTCGATAATCATGCGCACATAGGAACGCGTTTCAGGCGATGTGACTAGCACGAAGGGCATGCCGCGGTCCATGAACTCGCGGATCACTTTGTTGGCCTGTTCACTGAACTCTTCCAGTTGGCGCGGATCGATGTCGAACTCGATGACCTCGCCCTTGGAATCGCGCTTCAAGGCTTGATGGAAAAGCAGGTCCCACTTGCTGCCCAGACGCAAGACGCGCAAGACGCCGTTATCCGTCAGGTCGCCGCACAGCTGCTGCGACATGCGCACGCGCACATGCTCCACGATCTGCTCGGTCTTGCGCACATGCGGCGCAAGCTCTGCCACCGCTTCCAGGATGAGGTGCAGGTTGCGAATGGAGACACGCTCTGCCAGCAGCAGCTTCAAGACCGCCTGAAGGCCGGAATAGGACATGTGCGACGAGCAGATCTCATCGGCGAGCTTCTTGTATTCCGGGTCCAGCCTGTCGATCAGGATCTTCACATCCTTGTAGGAAAGCAGCTGAGGCAGGTTGTTGCGGATGACCTCGCTCATGTGGGTCAGCACCACGGAGACATTGTCGATGGGGTGGAAACCCTCGCGCTTCAGATCTTCCGCAAAAGCCTCAAGGATGGAAACAGCCGGCATGCCAAAGGCGGGTTCGCGAATTTCATCGCCCGGAATGCTCGGCTTGCGGCCAGTGCCGGTGACAACCAGCACTTCGCCGACGCGCAGCATATTGGAGGCGACGGTGGTGCCATGAATGCGGATCTGGTAGGATTTTTCCGGAATTGAGATATCGTCTGACACCTTGATTTCCGGAACGACGAAGCCGTACTGGCTGGCGAACTTCTTGCGCATCTTGCTGACACGGAAAGCCAGCTCCTGGTGCGCTCCGAGCAGGCGCGTGGAAATCTGCTTGCCGAGCGCCAGCTCGATCTCTGCGGTCCGCAGCATGGATTTCACGGAATCCTTGTCTGCTTCCTTCGTCTGAATGATCTTCTTCTCTTCCGCCTCACGACGCTGCTGGTTTTCTGCCTCGATGCGACGCGGAACAATCCAGGCGCCAAAGGCCAGAACACCGCCGAGTGCGGCAAATGGAATGAACGGCAGGCCGGGGACGAGCGCTAGGATGCCCATCAGGACGGCCGAGAGGGTCAAGGCGCGGGGATAGCCGCCCAGCTGGTCAATGACGGCCTTGTCAGCCGTGCCGGCGCTTCCGCCGCGCGACACAAGCAAGCCTGCAGCGAGAGAAACGATAAGAGCGGGAACCTGGGAGACGATACCGTCACCGACGGACAGCTTCACGAAAACATCCGCTGCCTCACCGATCGGCATTCCGTGACGGAAATAACCGATGATAATGCCGCCGAAGACGTTGATGGCCGTGATCAGAAGGCCGGCAATGGCATCGCCGCGCACAAACTTCGAGGCACCGTCCATGGCACCGAAGAACATGCTTTCTTCTTCCAGCTCACGGCGGCGGTGCTGTGCTTCTTTCTCATCGATGATACCCGCCGAAAGGTCGGCATCGATCGACATCTGCTTGCCGGGGATCGCATCGAGTGTGAAGCGGGCGCCAACTTCCGCGATACGCGTGGCACCCTTGGTGATGACGATAAAGTTGACCGTCACCAGAATCATGAAAACGATCACACCGATCATGAAATCGCCGGACATGACAAGCGAGGCAAAGCCTGCAATCACGCCGCCCGCCGCATCATGGCCTTCGTGACCATGGGTCAGAATGGTTCTCGTCGTCGCGATATTCAGCGACAGGCGCACCATGGTCGCTATCAGCAGAATTGTCGGAAAGGATGAGAAATCCAGTGGGCGCTGAATCCAGAGCGCGACCATGAGGATGAGAACGGAGAAGGCAATCGAGAATGCCAGCCCCACATCGATGAGGAATTTGGGAATTGGCAAAAACAGAATGCATAGAATGGCAATAATGCCAAGGGCGAAGCCGATATCCCGACCGTCTGGATTGACCTTCGGAATTGAGAGTGCAGGTGTCTGTGCCATCGCTTCTTTCCGTCTCTTCATGAGAAGGCCGCGCAGAAAATCTGCGCGATTTCACTCTGAACCTAGACGCTGAAGCTTGCGCGAGGATGGCTGCCTGTTGGCAAAGCCGCGAACGGCAATGTCAGGCCTCTAGAAGCCGGATTGTATTCGCGAGAAAACGAGTTCGGAGAAAATGTTGATTTGCGAACCGATGAAGGGTGCGGCCAATCCGCAGCTCAACAGGATGGCCACAATCTTCGGGACGAAGGTGAGTGTCATTTCCTGAACCTGCGTCAGAGCTTGAAGGAAGGCGATACTAACGCCCACCACCATGGCGACGATGACAGCGGGACTGGCCGCGATCAAAACGGTTCGCATGGCTGCCTGCATGATTTCCAATGCGTCGGCTTCGTTCATGTCGCCACCTCTCGCCCCGAATCATTCGGAGCCTCATGCACCAGTATCTAGAGCATTTCCGATTCATACGGAATCAGCTCAAATGCTGTCATTATGTCTTTTCACGCAGGCTCAACGCGAAACCGCTCACCCGCATTTTGTGGATGTGCTCTGCACCGTGAGTAAGGGAATGCGCCCGCATCGAGACGCAGTCCCGGCTACAGCCACGTCAGATCGATCAGGAAGAGCCGAAACCTTGCTCATTCTCGGGGCTGGAGGCAGCTTCGGCTGCCGCAGGCGGAGGCGTGATCGGTGCATCGGACACCACAACGCCTGCCTGCATGAGGATTCTTTCCTTCTTGTCAGTCAATGCGATGACGCCATCGGAATAGACCTCGACCTGAGCGATCTTGCCGCTGACCGTGTTATCCGAACTCATCACATATTTACCGACAAGGTCACCAGCGCGAGTCAGTGCCTCGGCCTGCAACATGCTCTTCAGGTGCGTATTCGTCTGGATCGTCTGCTCCACCTGTGAGAAGGAGGCAAGCTGCGACATCTGCTGCGACGCATCCATTGGCGAAGTCGGATCCTGGTTTTTCAGCTGGGCAATGAGCAGCTTCAGGAAGCTGTCATAGTTCAGACTGGCCTTGTTGGCCGCACCGGCAGAAGCAGATGCATTGGCCCACGGATTGTTCGACACCGTATTTTTAGTGGCTGTGGATGTCGCGCTGGTGGTTGGATCTACCGCCATGGCGCGATCTCCCTCCGGATCTGTTCAACCGTCGCCGGCGTCATTTCCTGGTTGTTGAGAATGCGATCTTCCGCAGCATAAAGCGAACGGATGGCCTTCAGGGCATCGAAGGCGCGGCCGCTGACAACCAGAGCGTCGATACGCTTCAGTTCAGCCAGAACCTCTTCATCCTTGAAGCAGCTCAACAACATGGAAATCGACTTGCGGAACATCGCAAGCGACTGTTCCTTGCCTTCCGGATTGATCAGCATCATCTGGGCGATGAAGTACAGCTGACGCAAGGGCGTGGTCGCATCTTCAAGCTGCAGGACATGGTTTTCCAGAAGGAAGGTCACGTCATTCAGAAATTCGAGGGCCACCTTGCGGTCGACGCGCAATACAGCGCCGTTGATGAAAATTCTCTCGCCGGACTTCAGCGAAATGCGCAGTGTACTTTTCATTTCAATCCATCCCTGATGATGGTGGTTACATCGATGATGCCTTGGAAATTCGAGGATTGGCGACGCCGGATCTGCTCGCACTCCTTGAGAATCCAGATTGCGATGGAGATGAGGTTTGCCCGCAGCTCCACGTTCAGTTCGTTTTCCGGCTGACGCAGGTCTTCAATGAAGCGGATCCAGACGCGCCGGGTGAAGAACAGCGCCTCCACAGTTGCGCCCGAGTAGTCTTCTGCATCCCGTGCCGCTTTCAGAAGTTCGATTGTGCGATCCAGCGCCTGACGTTCGCGGCTTTTTGCGTCCGCGATATCGTCCTCCATGATTTCGGCATATGAAAACTGGTACATTCATGTATCCTTCATTTTCACTCACTTCCTTTTACCATCAAAGGAAGTTAATAAGACTTAGCTTCTGTATTCTCGACGTTAATGTGTAAGACGCCTCAAGAAGCGCCTGAAGAGACGTGACCCTTGTGGATGCCTCGAAAGCATCAACACCTTGCAGATCGTTCAGATGGACTTCAAAGATCTTCTTCTGTGCAGCGAGCGACTCGTTGGCCTTCTTGATCCGCTCACTGGAAATACCCAGTTCCGTCCGCGCCTGGGTGATTCCGCCTTGAGCCCGCCCGATCGCCTCATTGGCCTTGACGACGACAACATTGCGCGCCGCCTCAAGCATTTCAGGCTTCAGGAACTCCGCGGAAATGACAGTCGCGAGCATGAAGTTGCGAAAGCCACGGCCATTGGCATTGGCCGAGGTCGCGACCACTTCCGATGAGTTGATCCGCGTCTGCATGTTGGCGTCATTGGCGTTGGAGACGAAGGTTTTCCAGAAATCCTGACCCGCCACGGCAGCAAGGTGCGGTGGGCTTGTCAGAGGTGCAGTGCCGTTGAACTTGGCCTCCAGATCATTCAGGAAATTCTGCATATCCGTGGCAGTCATATCTGCCTTCGAGGCAAGACCATTCGTGCTCAGAAATTGGTTCAGCTCCGCGTCGAACGCCTGTTTGAACGGCGAACTGGCCTGCGTGTAAGAGGTCAGCGGCTTGACATCCGTATTGACGCCCGAGAACAGATGCTCGCCTGCGACCGAAACATTGGCTGCATCGGTGAAGGAATTGAGCGCCGATGTTAATGCCTGTGTCGCATCGCCAAGCGTAGAGGGGCTGGAGGTAAGGGACGCCAGGACACCGCGAACGCTATCGATGGACTTCGACATCGTGGACAGGGCGGAGTCGGACGAATCGATGCGGGTCGTTGCCACCGAATTCGTTGTCAGCTGCGATTCGATACGCATGACATCGCGGGTCAGATCGAGATTGCGCGATGTTTCTGCGCCAATGGCCACACCCATATCCGCGTGGACACCGGTTGTGACTTCCTTATTGGCCTTAATGAGGTCCGTCTGCGCCTTCGCCATAACCTGACGAAGGCTGGTCTGAACCGATACCGAAGAGCTGAATGACGTCTTCATGACTTATCCTGCCACAGCTAACAAGGCTTTCATCATTTCATCGATGGTGCTGACCAGTTTGGTCGCCGCCTTGTAGGATTGCTCGATATCGAGAAGCAGCGAGAGCTCCTCATCGAGGTTAACCCCGGTTTCGTTGGAATAGGCTTCGGAAGCCCGCGAATACATTGCCGTCTTGGTCTCATTCGCAGCACTTGCCGTGCTGCGCATGGCCTCCAGCCAGCCGGCAGAGCTGGATGCATAGGTCATCAACGACAGGTTACCCTTGACGTCCGTTGTGTTGTCGAAAGCACGTGTAGCTTTCATAGCCTGCGCGTAGCTGTCTATCAGTGTGGAGTAGCCAGAGCCGCTCGTATTCACCACATAGGCCGCACCATTCATGCCGCCGTCACGGATCGTGGTCGGAGTGGCCTTTGCAAGAGCATTGACCTTGATCGACCAGGACAGGCCCGGCTGCACGACGCCTGCTGGCGGAATAGTGCTATTCACACCGTTGGTGAACAGGCCGGCCACCGGAGTCGACAAGCCACCCGGACCGGTCTCAGCGAAGGACGCAATCAGCCCGCGAGCAATTTCATCGAGCTGGCTCTGGAACTTCGGAGCCGCCTCGTCGCGGATCTGAAGCAGGGCCTGCAAGGAACCCGCCGCATTGGTGTCGCCACCCTGGCCAGGCGTGATCGCCGTACCATCGATGAACACCTGGTTGCCCGTGACGAGCGCCGTGTAGGTGTTGGTCGGCACGAAGGACACAGCACGCGGAATGCGCTCGAAGAGCGTCGTTCCCTCGGACGTATAGATGGCCATATCGCCATTGGTGCGCAAGACGGTCGATACGCCGACAATCTCGGATATCTTCTTCAAGAGAGTTTCGCGCTTATCCAGCGGCGTGCTGGGATCTGCACCCAGCGCGTTTGCGCTGACGACCTCATTGTTGGCCGTCTCGAACTGCGCCAGAAGGTTGTTCAGTTCATCAACCTTTGTCTTGATCTGCGCATCGGCGCGCTGGCGAACACCCTGGACCTCGGTTGAGGTTACATTCAGGTTATCGACCAGATCCTGCGCTGCCGTGACCACGCTTGCACCAAGCGTTGCCTCGCCTGGAGAACCGGCATAGGAGGACAAGGCATTGTAAAGGGTCTGCAACTTTGCGCTCGGAGAGTTGTCGTAATCATTATTGCCGAGAAGGTCGCGAATTTCTTTCAGCCCGGCCAGCAGGGTAGACTGGCCGGATGACATAGATCCCGTGAGGATGGTCTGCCGCAGGAGCGGCTCGCTCTGAGCACGTTCGATGCTCGCAACCACGGCTCCGTTTCCGGAGGTCGTCAAGGCTGCATTCCGACGCACGTAGTTCGGGTTCTGCGCATTGGAAATATTCGTCGACACCACCGTCGTTTGCTTGGAGGTGTTGTTGAATATCGACTGAGCCGTATTCATTGCTGCGGTAAGCGACATCTATGCTACTCCTGCGGAGACTTTATCCGCCTTAACGCTTCAGGTTCACCAGAACGTCCAGCAGTTCCGCACCGGTCTGGAACACCTTGGAATTGGCAGTGTAGTTTCGCTGGGATTCGATCATCTGGGTCAGTTCGTCGGCGATATCGACGTTGGAGCTTTCCAGCTGGCCGGACTTGATCTTGCCGTAGCCGGTGCTCCCCGCATAACCCATGACAACAACGCCGGAGGTGTTGCTCTGGGAATAGACGTTACCCGCAAGCGGCGTCAGGTTGTCCGGGCTCTGGACGTTGGCCATGGCGATGCGGAATTTTGGAACCGACTGACCGTTCTTGTAGAGAATGGAGACAATGCCATCCTCGCCGATCTTTACCTTGTCCACGGCGCTCGCACCCTGGCCGTTGATGTTGCCGGTAATTGTGTAAGCTGCGCCGAGCTGCACATTATTACCGATATTGATATTCAACGCGCTCAGATTGGCGCCGTTGATCGTCGTCGCCGTTGTCGTGATCGTTCCCGTTGCCGGTGCAGTCAGCCTACCATTGGCATCGAATACCAGTGCCGTGGTTCCAAGCGCAGTCACCGCTGCAGTCACCGGATCCGTATAGCTGATATCAAGGGTCCAGTTGTTGACCGAATTCTTCGTGAACCGGACGTCGAGAAGGCGCGAATTGCCCTGCGAGTCATAGGCAACCACGGAGGTATTCTTCACGAAACCGTTGGCCTCGTTGGCGGGAAGGTTTCCGGAGAGGAAGCCGGCCGTCGATGCCGTGGCAGACATGCCACCCGCATTCACGTTGATCTTGCTCAGGCCCTCGAAGCCATTGATCACAATCGTCGGATCGGTCGTGGATGAATAGGGATATCCCATGAGGGTGAAGCCGGCGGCGTTCTTCAGCGAACCGTCATCCTGAATGACAAAATTGCCGGCGCGCGTCAGATAGTCTGCGCCATCGGCAGCGGAAACGATGAAGAAACCCTGGCCGTCAATGGCAAGATCGGTCGGGGACGAGGTGCCGGTCAACGCACCCTGGTCGCCGATCGAATAACGAACCGTCGTATTGACGCCGCCGGAATTGTAATTGCCGCCCGTGGAAGGCAAGACCATCGACGAGAATTGGGTGGATGCCTTTTTGTAGCCAACGGTACTGGAGTTCGCAATATTGTCGCCGACCGTGCTGAGGCGATTGGCTTGGGCATTCATACCGGACACGCCGGTTCGCATGGTTCCGTAAAGGCTCATATCAATTCCTCGTTCTGCCTGTACGACGACACTAGATGACGGGCCTTGCGTGAAGCTGGCTGTTTGGCTGTTCATCAGCCTTTCCACACATCCTGATAACAGGAGCAGTCCGGGGTATTCTCCGAGGTAAACAAAATACAAACCCCGGAAATCTCTGTCGATTTCCGGGGCTCAAACTGCCTAATGCCGCGTAAAGAATGTGCTGAATGACGCTGAAGTTGTATCAGTTCCAGTCGATGCAGTAGCCAAGGAAGCGTTTGCTGTCGACCGGATCGAAGCCGAGCTTCTTGCGCAGCTTCTTGCGCAGCTTGCTGATGTGGCTTTCAACGACGTTCTCTTCCACTTCCTCGTCGAAGATTCCGTAGATCGCGTTGAAGATCTGGGTCTTGGAAACACGACGGCCACGATTGGCGACTAGGTATTCCAGAATACGCCGCTCGCGCCGCGGGAGGGGGAAGATTTCACCCTGGATTTCCGGATCGCGGCCATCGTCGAACACGCGAATGGAGCCAACATCGGTGTAGTTGGTCAGCGCCTTCACACGACGGCGGATAGCCGCCGCACGGGCGAGAATCTCACGCGGGTGAACGGGCTTACGCACAACATCATCGACGCCGCTGTCGAAGAGGGCAAGCGTTGCTTCCAGCGAAGGCTGATCACTCACTGCAATGACCGGCGCCGACGTGCGATCGCGAATTGCGCGGGGCAATTCCAGCGCGTGCTCGCTCTGGCCGATCAAAAAGGCTTCAACCGCTGCAATGTCCGTGTCAGCTGCAGTGTTGACCCATTCCCCGAATTCACGGGGATCAAAACCTGTTGAGGGCACGCCCTCACGTCCAAAAAGTGAGGTGTAACCCTCTTTAACAAGCTCACGCTCATCAACCACTACGATCATTCGTCCGCCTCCGAATCAGTGTGGTGCCTCGATGGACTATGCGTACGAATCGGAGGGTTCATGAACAACTACCTAAAATTAACCATAGCTTTTAATAGTTGATTAAGGATCGGCTCCCGATTTGCCCTATATCTAGTGGGTCCTGTGGAAAAGTTGCACAAATTTTTAGTGGAAAAGTTAACACTCTTTAAAGACGCCCTTGATCTGCCACTTTTCGAACAAATCAGTGGCGCATAGACACCCCAGAAAAGTGAATAAAAGTCAACCAACTTTAGATTGTTCTCACTGGCAGAATTTTGCAGCCGCCGGTGTCCACTTGCCATAGCCCGTGGCAACCAGGTTCGACATCACCCGGCAGACATATTTCTTCTGGGCGGGGTCATTATTGGGTCCAGCATGGTATCTCGCTACCGCCATCGTCCAGGTTTCGTGCCGGTCGTGGAGGTTGCGGAGGAACTTCGCCGCATATTCCACGTTGCGGCGCGGGTCGAGCATCTCCTGTACGGAGGCAAAATTCTCTCCGTGAAAGTGGTGATTAATCTGCATGCAGCCCATGTCGATGAGCACGCGGCCCTGCCTCCTCGCCTCGGCAAACGCCTGCAAAGCGGCCGCAGGCGTCTCTGGAAAATAGGCCTTGCCTTCAATATTCAGCGCCCAGGGATAAAGGCTCCCCTTCCTCCCGGTCTCTGTGAGACCGACCGAATAGAGGATGCCTTCCGGCACTTGATACTTTGCTGCTGCGGCCTGAATTTCCCGCTCGCAGGCGCCTGCTGCGACGGCCTGGGCGTCAGAGATAGATATCGTCAGAGCGAGCGTCACCGCCAGAGGCAGCAACACGCGTATCCGAGACATGATCATTGGATTCCATTCCTGAACTGAAAGAGGAGCCCGAGCGGCCGGATTGTCCCTGCCCGCCGCTGCCATTGCCCTGCTGACCGAGAGCTGGCCCACGCTGCCCGGAATCGCCGCCTTGGCTCGATGCATCGGATTGCGAGGATGGCGTGATGCTGACCGTGACCTGATCAACCGTGAAGCCCTGGGAGCGAAGGGCATCGAGAATGCCCGAGCTGTCCTGCGAAAGCTGGTTCTGGGCTGCGCGGTTCTCCACGGTGAGGTGAACAGTCAACTGGTCTCCGGTGAGCTTCAATGTCGCCGTGACGGTTCCGAGATCGTGCGGCGTCATCTGCAGCTTCAGAGTATTCACCACATGCCCGGTGCTGCTCTGCGCGGCCGCATTGGAAAGTGCCGCGCTGGGATGCATGGCGGATGTCCAATCCGGCTGATTGGTCATTGCCGAGGTCAGCGCAGCGCCATTCTGAGAAAGGTTGAAGCCCAGGAAGCGACGCGCATCCAGAACGGTTACGGTTTCGCCGCCACCATTGCTGCCGCGTGTTACCTCAAAGCGGGCCCTGCCATCGCTTGCCGTACCGATGGTCATTTCCATGCTGGCACCGCTGCGCTGACCGGCAAACTGGAACGTGCGCGTGCCACCTGTTTCGCCCTGCGTAGGCAGAGGCAGCGCATCAACCGCGTCGTCATCCTTACCAGCCCTCGAGGCTGCCAATTGCTGAACATCCAGTTTTTCCGCGCCACGGCCAGACTTCTCGGAACCCGTTTCGCTGCGGTTGGAGCTTTTCTGGGCGGCGCCTGCCTGCGCCAATTGGTTCAGCGCCTGGATTTCCTGCCCTGAGAGAAGCGACAATACAGATTTCACGTCCGGCTCCGTCGCGTTTCCGGAAGGCTTTGCAGCCACCTCTTCCGCAGGGCCCGTGCCGTCCTCTTCCTTCTCTGTCCGCGCTTTCGTATCAAGCAAGGCGGACGTGGTATCCTTCTTTTTGATCGGAGCGTTCTTGCCGGAGAGTTTGGCCTCTTCCAGCTTCTCATCGCTCAGAGACTTGGCCTCCGCCTGCGCTTCTGCAATCTGCTTGCCTTTCGGATCAACTGTCTTGGTGCCAGCATCAACCCCAAGGCTTTGAGCCCTCAGCGTGACTGACCTGATCAGGGCTTGCGGAGAGAGGCTGACCCGTCGGTTCTTGGTCTTGTCCTCGTCATCGTTATGGTCCTGACCGCGCTCTTCAGCCTGGCTCTGCTGGACGCGATCGCTTTTCTGGGTATCGCGCGACATCTTCGATCCGCGATTATCGAGGCTGGAGAGCGCCTTGCCGAAACCGTCCTCTTCCCCCTTGCCCGCTCGTCCCTGCCCCGCGTCCTGAGGCGCGCCGGTCGCATTGGGGGTCGGCATATTCAAAAGCGGCGTCAGCATGGCACTATCTCTCCTCCTTGAGCATATCGTCGATGGCGCCTAATCTCGATCGGCCTCTATCGACGAATGTCTTGAAGTCGGGGTCGAGTGCATGCGCGTTCGCCGCGGGGAGCGTTGCTGCTCCACCGGCTCCCACGGCATCATGCCCGGGCAGCGCAGAGGTCTGCTCTGCACTGATCTGATTTTCGACTGTAGCTGCCTTGTCTTGCTCCAGGCTTTCGAGGCTTGGTGGCCTTACAACCTCTTCCGCGACACGGCGTGCCGCATCGCGAAGCGCCCTGTCCTGCGCACTCAAAGCCTCGTCCGGAATTTCCTCCAGAGCCTTGACGCTTTCCTTCACCTGCGATGTCGACACTTGCGAGACGCTCTCGAAGAGCTTTGCGGCGGTCGCGCCTGTTTCCCGCGCCCCATCCGTGCGGCTCCCCGCGCGGTCCGCCGCCAGCTTGGCAAGATCTGCATTGCCCTTGATGGTCGCCTGACGCGCCATGCGCAGGAAGATCTCCTGGGCGCGGTCATCATCCATTACCTCCAGGGCACCATCGACATCCTCAATGGTAATGGTGCCGTAATGGTCGACAACGAGCGTCACGAAGAGATCGGCAAACTGGCTTGCATAGGGTGAATGAGAAAATCGGCGGGCATATTGGCGCGAATAGCGAAGCCCCCGGCTGGCGTCTCCCTCTTCGACCGCCACGGCAACGGAGCGGCGCAGCGCCGCCTCCTCGACAATGGTTCCCGGCGCCAGTAGCCGTGCCGTATCGTAGAAGGAAAGCGCCTTCTTTCGATCAGTGGCGATCATCACATTGCCAGCGACAAGCGCCAGATAGGGACCGATCCTCTGATCGCGGTATTCCGGCACCATGGCCGACAGCCCGCCGGAAATCATGGTGCCGCGACCTGCCAGATATTTTCTGAGCGCATTTGCCACGCGGTTATCGAAATTGCCCGCCGTATCCTTCGACACAAGATATTCGAGCGTCGCTGGATTACCGCCACTCATTGCGTAGATCAGGGCAGCATCGGCATTGCGCGGATCATCGAAGGCACGCGGCGACACAGAGCGAAGACGCTTATCGATCGTTCCAAGCAGGAAACGCTGCATCTCGCCAGCGGAATGGTCGCCCATGACGACCGTATCCTGCACATACTGCAGGGAGCGCACCATCTGATAGGGCTCGAGATTATCTTCTGCCTGTTGAGCACCCGAAACATTCGGCCAGACCACAGAAAGGGCCGTTGCCGCAAGCAAGGAGAAAGGGTGCCGGATTCGCCAGATCATCAAGCCTTACCGTCCTCGAGGAGAATTTCGATACGCCGGTTCTGATCTGCCAGCGGATTTTCCGGCACCTGCAGACGGCGATCAGCAAAGCCTGAAATCTGCTTGACACGGTCCTCGGCCAAGCCGCCCTTTACCAGCATGAAATAGGCACTATGGGCGCGGGCTGCCGAAAGCCGCCAGTTGTCATTCTCGCCGGACTTGAAGGGACGCGCATCCGTATGTCCGCGGATGAGGACATCGCCCTTGCGCTCCTTCAGAATATTGCCGATCTTTTCCATCGCAAGCACAAGTTCCCTGCGTGGTACCGCCGAACCGATATCGAACATCGGCGTGTTCAACTGATCCGAGATCGTGATCAGAAGCCCGCCCTCGGCGGGCGTGACAACGAGCCCTTCCGCCAGTTTTCCAGCCACGCCGGAAATCTGGGTTTCAATCTCTTTCTTCAGCTCTTCCGCCTTGCGCGCCTCGGCGGCCGCCGCAGCCGCATCGGCTTGCAGCGTCGCGGCGTCCGGACGCGCACGGGGCACGGCAATCGCTGCCATCTCAACCTCGGTGGCATCCTCAGTGCTTGCCGCTTTTTCCGCCAATTGTTGCCCAGGCGGCGTTGGCGGCAACATTTCCTTCAACGCTTCGGCAGAAGGATCGACAGGCTGCTTTTCCGACGGAGCCTTGTTCTGCCCATCCGCCTTCGTCACCTCGATCTGCTTGGTCCAGAAATCAGGATCGAAGGGATCGCGATAGGCCTCGCCGCCATCGGCCCCGGTTGCCGGGCCGGAGGTGCTTGCGCCGCCCTCCCCCTTGGCACTGACATTGGCTTGCTGACCGACTTCCTGCGCAATTTCGGCAAGAACCGAATAGGGGTTCTGGAAGAAATCCGCCTCCGAGAAGTTGGACTCCTCGCCCGAACTATTGGTCATATCCTCGCCGGTTGCCGCAGCGGAGCCAACCTGATCGGCATCGGCCTTGACCTTGGATCGCTCCTTCTGCTCCTGGCCATCGGCTGCATCGACAGGCTTTTTAAGTCCCTTCTGCGCCGGCGTCTCATCAGAGAGCTTGATCGGATTGAAATAGCTGGCGACAGACGCCTTGGTCTCTTCATTCGCGGCATTGACCAGCCACATGACGAGGAAGAAGGCCATCATGGCGGTCATGAAGTCGGCATAGGCGATCTTCCACGCGCCGCCGTGATGACCGTCGTGACCGCCGCCATGCTTCTTGACGATAATGATCTCATTCTTGCCGTGATGGTGGTTCTGCTCGCTCATCCCAGCACTTTCTTCACACTACCGGCCCAAGCGGAAAGACGCGTCACCAGTACGGATTCCTCGATGTCGACCGAAAGATCGAGATCGTCATTTTCAATGTGACGCAACTCAGGCGCTTCAGCCCCCAAGGCATCGCGAAACTTTTCGAACATATCCAACGGCCCTTGCACCGTGAGACGCGTGACCTCCTGGCTGGAAAGCGCATCCCGAACCATGTCGGCAAGCTCTTCGGCGGCCTTGGTTGCAAGCGCCTGATGCAGAACCGGCGCAAGCGCAGCCGCTGTCAGATCTTCCAGCGTCATCGCCAGAGCATCGCGCATGCCGCGGATCTGGCCTTCCAGACGAGCCACCGCATCGCCCTCCAGCTGTGCGCGAAGAGCAGCAATCGCTTCAGCGTGTTCAGCTTCGAGCTGCTCGCGTTCGGCGGCAAAAGCGGCTGCGGCTGCCCGTTCACCTTCAGCCTTGCCTTCTTCGTAAGCCGCGGCGCGCTCTGCATCAATATCGATGGCAGGCGCAGCCTCTATGGTCGGCTCAAAGCCGAAGGCATCACCGAAGTCTGTATCCTCCATGGCTGGTGCCACGACCGGCGGAGGAGCTGAGGAAAAATCCTTCAGATAGCGAGCAAGCGGTGCGGTCATCAGGCAATCTCCGGCCAATTGGCGCAGGCAGCACTGCGAGCCACAGCTTGGAATAGGGTGTAGAAAGGACCGGTCAACGCCATGATACCATTGACTCCGCTGCACAGGGTTCGGACACGCTTTCCAGATTAAAAACAAAGAGCGTGAATATTTCGGAACCTTAAGCAGTCAAACTTGCGCGAAGATGAAGATAGGGCCGCGAACTGGCGGATCGCGGCCCCCTTTCAGGACGAAAGCGTGAGCCCTCGCCTTACTGTCTGAACAACTGCAAAATGTTTTCCGCGTTGGTGTTTGCGATCGAGAGCGCCTGAATGCCCAGCTGCTGCTGGGTTTGCAGCGCCTTCAAGCGTGTCGATTCCTCGTTCATGTCCGCATCGACCAGTTTTCCGACGCCTTTGTCGATCGAGTCCATCAGGGAGGACACGAACGCTTCCTGCATGTCGATACGGCTGGTGATGGCACCGAGCGCAGAGGCCGAATCCGTCAACTGCTGCAACATGTTTTCGACCGCGCTCAGCATCCCGCCAAGCTGCTCTGGCGTGGTGTTGGCATCCAGCTTGATTTCCGTTCCCGATCCCATGCTGGCGGAGCTTGCATTGATCAGGAAGTAGGCGGCCGTCACCACTGTACCTGCGGAGGTCGTCTGGTTGACGGTCCAGTCCTTGGTCAGAATGCCGCGTCCCGCACTATGGGTATCGATCATGATCGAGTTGGCAGCGTTGAACTCCAGTGTTGTCAAGGAAACCGCACCATCTGGCGAGCGGTTGAAAGACGCCACGATGTTCTTTGGCCCGGCACCGACGGTGCTGCTGTTGAAGAGCCAGTTCTCGCCAGAGAAGGATGCCGATTCGGCAATCGAAGCGAGCTGGTTTTTCAGCTGCTGCACTTCCTTGTCAATCTTCGTCTTGTCAACGCCCGGTTCGGAAGCGGCGGTGATTTTCGACTTGATCTGGTCAACCACCCGAATTGCAGATTCAAGACCCGTATAGGCCGTATCCGTCTTGGCAGCGCCCAATCCCAATGCGTCCTGGACCGTGCTGAGGGCCTTGTTGTCCGAGCGCATGGTCGTCGCGATAGACCAATAGGCCGCATTGTCGGCTGCCTTTTCGACGCGATAGCCCGAAGAAATACGAGCCTGAACCTGCTCCATGTTCTGGTTTACGGATCGAAGCGTCTGAAGCGCGGCAAGTGCGCCCGTGTTGGTAATAATACTGGTCATAAAGGATTGCCCCTGGATGCGAAACGGGACATGCCGGAGCCTCACCGGCAACGCGCGACAGCATCATGCTCGCGCATGGACATCAGATGACCAGGCGCTCGGCGTTCTGAAACAGGTCTGGCCCTTCACTGCCAGGTGGCAGCTGAGCGGCAGGCTTGTCTTGAAACCGATAAAGCTGGATTCTGCTTGTGCGAGGCTGGCGTGAACGCGCATTGCGATCATTCCCCCTCACATCGCACGCATCTGAGCGCATTTCGACCGGACTGAATCACTCTGCTGCACAGGATCTTCGTCAGCATCATGGGCTTTGCCGATGGGCCTGTCTGACGAGAGGATCGCGGCGAAAGCCACCGTTCGCGGCAAAAAGCCTGTCGCCTGAACAGGTTGGCCAAAGCCTGGTCACGCGCCATTGTGAGCGGTGTCTGGCACCGGTCACAGCAGAAAAGGCCGCGCCAGTGGCGCGGCCTTTTCCAAAAACCCCGTCTCAGATCCGTGATTACTGACGGAAGAGCGTGAGAATGTTCTGCGAGTCGTTGTTGGCAATCGACAGAGCCTGGATACCAAGCTGCTGCTGCGTCTGCAGTGCCTTCAGGCGGGTCGATTCCTCGTTCATGTCGGCATCCACCAGCTTGCCGACGCCCTTTTCGATGGAGTCCGTCAGGTCGTTGACAAAGCTCGTCTGCAGGTCGATACGAGCGTTAACGGCACCGATATCAGCGGCAGCGTCCGTCATATCCTGAAGGGCGGCTTCGGTCACAGCCAGGGCAATCGAGAGCTGGTCAACCGTTGCATTGGTGATGTCGAGCGTCAGGAGGCTTTCACCCAGCGAACCACCGCCCAGCGAACCGACGGTCTGAACGCCGACAGAGTTGGTGTAGTTTGCCGTGTAAACCTTCGTCAGCATACCGGAGGTCGTGCTGTACACGCCTGCAGTTGCCGTTTCAGCGATCAGCTTGGAGCTGGTCGTGTTGTACTGAAGGGTCGTCAGGCTGATGTTGCCGGAAGCGTCGCGGTTGAACGAACCAACGATGGCCTGCGTGCCAGCCGTGTTGACGCCAGCCTTTTCATAAACCCAGTTCTGGCCAGAGAAGGAAGCGGACTTGGAGATCGAAACCAGCTGGTCCTGCAGCTGATCAATTTCCTTCTGGATCTTGCTCTTGTCGACGCCCGGCTGCGAAGCCGCGGTGATCTTCATCTTGATCTGGTCAACAACGCTGATGGAGCTCTTCAGAGCCGTGTAAGCAGTGTCGGTCGTGGCAGCGCCGAGGCCGAGTGCGTCCTTAACGGTGCTCAGTGCGTTATTGTCGGAGCGCATGGTCGTGGCGATCGACCAGTAAGCAGCGTTGTCAGAAGCATTTTCGATACGATAACCGGAGGAGATAGCGCTCTGGGTCTGTTCCATATTGCTGCTGATCGAACGGAGCGTCGAGAGAGCTGCAATCGCTGCGGTGTTGGTCAGAATGCTGGTCATAGGATGCCCCTACTGAAATACTATTGACGAGAAACTCCGGGTCCGCCGGCAAGGGGTGTCTTGCGTCATGCTCGCCCGCTCAGGTCTCGGCCTCGGGGCGCACCGCTTGTGTGCCTTCATATAAATCTATTAAGGTTAACAAAGATTAAATCGACGATAAAATCTTTTAAGGTTTTGATGGCGTTGGCTGGATTAGTCACGGCAGGCTCGTCTCTCATCAAAAGATAGAGACGGCATTTCAAGAGAGCCTGACTTGACCGGGGAAGCGCTAGGCTCCAGACTCAATTGCTCCACCATGTCACGATAGCTGCGATGTAGCAGGTTGCCGCGAAGTTT
>NZ_JBHUEQ010000018.1:0-1278 GCF_042680945.1 Affinirhizobium helianthi
CGTCTGCGCTGAACCAGCTGGATAGCGCCACGCAGCAGAACGCGGCCATGGCGGAAGAGACCACGGCCTCGGCGGAAGTTCTGGCCAATGACACCGGCGATCTTCTGGAGCTGATCGGCGGCTTCCGCACCGGAAATGGCAGTGCTTCCACGAGCGCCCTGCATGGCATGGCACAGCAGATGCGACGCGCTGGCTGATCCAGATCGATCACCGAAATACAAAAACGCCGGGCCAAAACCCGGCGTTTTTGCTTTTTGTTTGATAATCTCTAATTTATATTCCAAATATATTTTTTTCTTTTATTCATATATTATCATCTATTCCTTATAATACATCGCTATATTGCGTTCATCTAAGTTTAAATCTTCTCGTATTTGACATAAATCACAACGGGGGATTGATATGAAGAATCTTCGAATTTCTACACAGCTCGCCATCCTGATCGGTAGCTTGATCCTGTGCTTTTGTCTGGTTCTTGTCAGTCAGATGTTTGTTCTGAAGGACTCTCTTTACCAGCAGCGCTACGATATGCAGCGTATTCAGACGGAGAGCGCTCTCGGCATCCTGTCCCATTATCGCGATCTTGAGGTCAAAGGTGAACTCTCGCGGGAAGAAGCGCAAAAATTGGCCTTCAGTTCGGTTGAAGCCATGCGCTACAACCCGGATGGTTACATGTTTGGCTATGACTATGCCGGTAATCGCCTGATCTATCCCGGCCATGTTGGCGTTGGCAAGAACTTCAACCACGTTGCCGACAAGAACGGCTTCCGCCTCATTACCGCACTGATCGACAATGCGCGCAACGAAAAAACCTGGATCACCTATGTTTGGCCACGTCCCGGCATGCCGGAGACGGAAGCGGTTCCCAAGGTGGGTTATTCGCTTCCTTTCGAGCCCTGGGGCATGATGGTTGGCACAGGCGCCTACCTGGACGATCTGGACGCATTCGTGTGGAAGAATGCGGTCAAGAGTGCCTCTGCCAGCGTGGCCGTTATGGTGCTTGCCATCGGCGTCGCCTACCTCATCATCAAGGGCATCACCGGGCCTCTTACTCACCTGCGCTCGGCACTCGCCTCTCTCGCAGACGATAACTGTGATTTCGAGATTCCTCACACATCTCGCAAAAATGAAATTGGCCTGATGGCCCGTGCCACACAGGCGCTTCAAGAGAAAGTGCGCGAACGCCATACCATGGCAGAGCGCCAGAAGCTGCAGGATGCGGAACTGGAAGCTGAACGGCGCCGCAATGAGGCCCTTCAGCATCAAGAGGCTGAACAG
>NZ_JBHUEQ010000019.1:0-18025 GCF_042680945.1 Affinirhizobium helianthi
GTCGTACGGTTGGCGCCGGCATCGTCGCTGCTATCGTCGAGTAATCCACGAATAAGGCGAGGGAGAAATCCCTCGCCAGAAATGGAGAAGGTCCGGATGATTGATTTCATCCGGACCTTTTTTATGTGGCGCTTGTGATGCGCCGGTGTAGAGCATTCTCAAAAGACTCGCTGCCGAGGGCTGACGGCGGTGAAAAGTGCACGAGCCTGTCGCTGAAGGATCATGGATGTCTAACCTCACAGTTGTTCTCACCAGTTGTCGCCGTCACGATCTCCTCGTCAGGACGCTAGAAAGCTTCTTCGCGACCAATCGCTATCCGATCCATGAGTTCATCATCATCGAGGATTCCGATCAGGACCAGGTGCGCGATCTTGCTGAACGATTTCCCGAACAGCCGATTCGGTTCATCGTCAACGGTCAGAACCTGGGGCAACATCGCTCGATCGATAAAGCTTATGCGCAGGTAAAGACCCCTTACGTTCTTCATCTAGAGGATGATTGGCAGTTCCCTGTGCCCGGCACGGTGGAGAAGGGAATGGCAATCATTGAAAGCTGCCCGGATATCTTCATGGTTTTGTTGCGCAAGGATGCCGATATGCCGAGGAGCTTTAAAAAGCTGCCGCGAATCGAGCAGCCAGCCCCATACCGTCGGGTCGATGCAGGTGCCCACCGCACATGGTATAGTTTTACATTTAATCCCACGATCAAGCGGCTTGCGGATTATCAAAGACTGCCGCAGGGCTATTCCGGCTTTCAGGGTGAGGTGGCTCTCAGCCTTTATTATAAGGATCAAGGTGCCGTTCTTGCCTGGCTGGAAGGTACAGGTGTGGACCATCTCGGATTCGATCACAGTAACTTCGCCCGTAAAAGAAAACGCGGGCTGGCGGGCGTGCTGGAAAGCGCGCGGCGATTCTTTTCAATGGCAACATTGCGTAAGTGGAAGACATCGCTCGGGCGCAGAATCGAACATCAAAAGCGAAAGCGTAAGCTGGGCAAGTGATTCTGCGGGTCGAAACGCGCGAGTGAGGGGCGACTGGCGATGCAAACGGCACCATATTGTATGGTGTCTGCGAGAAAAACTTGCAAAGGGTTTAAAAGGGGCTTGCCAATCCCGGTGGACCATTTTAAAGCAGCGCCATGCTTGATGAGGGCAACCTCAGAAGGCGGGACTTAGGGGTATAGCTCAGTTGGTAGAGCGGCGGTCTCCAAAACCGCAGGTCGGGGGTTCGAGCCCCTCTGCCCCTGCCATCCCGCTCGTTGAGTGCAGGATAAGATCTAAACTTTACCTGTGCTGACCTTGTCGGTAACATAGATGATTGCTGTTTTTCCCCTTGTCAGAGGGGATTATGGTGTTTATGTAGGGTTCAAACAGACACGCGGTGCGTGGGGCTGAATAGTGTCAGCTTTACGTGCCGTAATTGCGTGGGCAGATATGGCATCCAAAACGAATCCATTCGCGTTTCTCCAGCAGGTGCGGGCAGAGACGGCAAAAGTCACTTGGCCTTCTCGTCGTGAGACGATGATCTCCACGGCCATGGTGCTTGTTATGGTTGTTTTTGCTGCTCTGTTCTTTTTTGCGGCAGATCAGCTGATTGGCTGGCTCATTGGCCTCGTGCTGACGATCGGCGCTTGAAATTGTGGAGATGAAGATGGCGGCACGTTGGTACATCGTCCACGCTTATTCGAATTTTGAAAAGAAGGTTGCGGAATCGATCGAGGAGAAAGCTCGCCAGAAGGGGCTTGAGCATCTCTTTGAAAAGATTCTTGTTCCGACAGAGAAGGTTGTGGAAGTTCGTCGCGGTCGCAAGGTCGATAGCGAGCGGAAGTTTTTCCCGGGCTATGTGCTTGTTCGTGCAAACCTGACGGATGAGGCCTATCACCTTATCAAGAATACGCCGAAGGTGACCGGGTTCCTCGGTTCCGACAATCGCCCGGTTCCGATTCCGGATCATGAGGCGGAGCGCATCCTTGGCCAGGTCCAGGAAGGCGTCGAGCGTCCCAAGTCCTCGATCTCGTTTGAGATCGGTGAACAGGTTCGCGTTTCCGATGGCCCGTTTGCGTCGTTCAACGGTGTTGTTCAGGATGTCGATGAAGAGCGTTCTCGCCTGAAGGTCGAGGTGTCCATCTTCGGTCGCGCCACGCCTGTTGAGCTTGAATACGGTCAGGTCGAAAAGGTCTGATCGAACGGGAGAGATCCCGCGCGTGGGAGGATGCGCCTGATAGCCGGGCGGTTAATTCCTGACCACGCAACCGCAGCCGCCGAATGATTTCGGCAATTTGGCCGGGTAACCGGCTGTAACGAAAGGCAGAGAAATGGCTAAGAAAGTCGCAGGCCAGCTCAAGCTGCAGGTCAAGGCAGGGTCCGCTAACCCGTCCCCGCCGATTGGTCCCGCACTTGGTCAGCGTGGCATTAACATCATGGAATTCTGCAAGGCGTTCAACGCAGCTACGCAGGAAATGGAAAAGGGTATGCCGATCCCGGTCGTCATCACCTACTACCAGGACAAGTCCTTCACCTTCGCAATGAAGCAGCCGCCGGTTACTTACTGGCTGAAGAAGGAAGCAAAGATTCAGTCCGGTTCCAAGACGCCTGGTAAGGGCGCCAAGGCTGGTACCATCACCAAGGCTCAGGTCCGTGCGATCGCTGAAGCCAAGATGAAGGACCTGAATGCCGCTGATATCGAAGGCGCAATGCTGATGGTTGAGGGTTCTGCCCGCTCCATGGGCCTGGAAGTGGTAGGTTGATCATGGCCAAGGTTGCAAAGCGTATTCAGAAGACCCGTGAAGGTATCGACCCGACGAAGCTGGTCGCTCTCACGGATGCTATCTCGCTCGTCAAGGAGCGTGCGACGGCGAAGTTCGATGAAACCATCGAAATCGCTATGAACCTCGGCGTTGATCCTCGCCATGCGGACCAGATGGTTCGTGGCGTTGTTAACCTGCCGAACGGTACTGGCCGCGACGTTCGCGTTGCCGTATTCGCACGTGGCGCCAAGGCTGATGAAGCCAAGGCTGCTGGTGCAGACATCGTTGGTGCAGAAGACCTGCTCGAAATCGTCCAGGGCGGCAAGATCGACTTCGATCGTTGCATCGCAACTCCGGACATGATGCCGCTCGTCGGCCGCCTCGGTAAGGTTCTCGGCCCGCGTGGCATGATGCCGAACCCGAAGGTTGGTACTGTCACCATGGACGTTGCTGGCGCGATCAAGGCTTCCAAGGGCGGTGCTGTCGAGTTCCGCGTTGAGAAGGCTGGTATCATCCATGCCGGTATCGGCAAGGCTTCCTTCGATGCGAAGGCGCTGGAAGAAAACATCAAGGCGTTTGCTGACGCTGTTGTCAAGGCGAAGCCGGCTGGCGCGAAGGGCAACTACGTCAAGCGCGTTGCGATCTCCTCGACCATGGGTCCGGGCGTTCGCGTAGAGCCGTCGTCGGTTCTGTAATTTTGGAAGGGGGCTTGCTGGCCCCCTTCCAAACCTGTTTTCGGGCTTTAGGGCCCGGAAATGTCGGGGTAACCCGACATTCCTGTCCGAGATTGCGGGTGGTTTCGACCTTAATCGTATGACCTGCATGAGACGGGTAAGATCTGGATTATCGACAGGCGCGCGTGATGCGCCCCTGAGGGTTCCGGTTCGAACCTGATGTGCCTTGTGCCGCAAGTTCCTTCATGGATCTGCGTGCAGGGGGACAGGATCCTCGAGCGCTGCTTGGGATCTTTTTGACAAGGTTCCTTGTGGCAAAGGCAACCCGGCAGGTCCCGGTCCTACGATCGGTCCTGTCAACTGGAGACAGACAGTGGAAAGAGCGGAAAAACGCGAATTCGTCACGGAACTGAACGAAGTCTTCAAGGCTTCCGGTTCGGTTGTCGTGGCCCACTATGCTGGTGTCACAGTTGCGCAAATGAACGATTTTCGTTCGAAAATGCGTGCTGCTGGCGGCACCGTCAAAGTCGCGAAGAACCGTCTGGCCAAGATCGCTCTTCAGGGCACGGAATCGGAAGGGATGATCGATCTCTTCAAGGGTCAGACGCTGATTGCATACAGCGCCGACCCTATTACGGCTCCGAAGGTCGTCATGGATTTCGCCAAGACCAACGACAAGCTCGTTGTCATCGGCGGCGCCATGGGTGCGACCACGCTTAACGCGGAAGGCGTCAAGTCGCTTGCGACCTTGCCTTCTCTGGACGAACTGCGCGCAAAGCTGCTGGGTATGATTCAGACCCCGGCAACCCGCATCGCAGGCGTCGTTCAGGCACCGGCAGGTCAGCTTGCTCGCGTTTTTGCGGCCTACGCAAAGAAGGACGAAGCCGCTTGAGGCGGTTTTTCGCTGTAACAAACAAACCAGTTCGAACCGAACACAAAAGGAATTATCACAATGGCTGATCTCGCTAAGATCGTTGAAGACCTCTCTGCTCTGACCGTTCTGGAAGCTGCTGAGCTTTCCAAGATGCTCGAAGAAAAGTGGGGCGTTTCCGCAGCTGCTCCGGTAGCTGTTGCTGCTGTTGCTGGCGGTGCAGGCGCTGCTGCTCCGGCTGAAGAAGAAAAGACCGAATTCGACGTTATCCTGGTTGACGCTGGCGCCAACAAGATCAACGTCATCAAGGAAGTTCGCGGCATCACCGGTCTCGGCCTCAAGGAAGCCAAGGACCTGGTTGAAGGCGCTCCGAAGGCTGTCAAGGAAGCCGTTTCCAAGGGCGAAGCAGCTGACATCAAGAAGAAGCTTGAAGAAGCTGGCGCCAAGGTTGACGTCAAGTAATTCTGAAACTTTCTGTGGGAGAGGGCTGTTTAGCCCTCTCTCATTGTTCGTTTCTCTGAACTGATTACCCAAAAGCCGGTGAAACGGCTTTTGGGTAATGGGTTCTTCAAGAGGATGGTTTCTCTTCATCGTAAGCGGCAATCCGGCCGGTGCGTTGAAGAAGAAACGAGATTGGACCACCCATTTATCCGACGGGGCCGACTGGCCAGCGAGTCCCGTCCGTTGCAGGCCCGGATGCATTTTTTGAAGGAGCGACGATGGCTCAGACCCTTTCGTTCAACGGTCGCAGGCGCGTACGCAAGTTTTTCGGAAAGATCCCCGAAGTTACAGAGATGCCGAACCTCATCGAGGTTCAGAAGGCATCCTATGATCAGTTCCTGATGGTTGAAGAGCCAGCAGGTGGACGCCCCGATGAGGGGCTTAACGCCGTTTTCAAGTCCGTGTTCCCCATCACTGACTTTTCGGGCGCCTCCATGCTGGAATTCGTGTCCTACGAATTCGAGCCGCCGAAGTTCGACGTTGAGGAATGCCGCCAGCGCGATTTGACCTATGCCGCTCCCTTGAAGGTGACGCTGCGCCTGATCGTGTTTGATATTGACGAAGATACGGGTTCCAAGTCCATCAAGGATATCAAGGAACAGTCCGTCTACATGGGCGACATGCCCCTTATGACCGATAACGGCACGTTTATTGTGAACGGTACCGAACGCGTTATCGTGTCGCAGATGCACCGTTCGCCGGGCGTATTTTTCGATCATGACAAGGGTAAGAGCCATTCCTCTGGCAAGCTGCTCTTTGCCGCCCGCGTGATCCCTTATCGTGGCTCCTGGCTCGATATCGAATTCGACGCCAAGGACATCGTTTACGCGCGTATCGATCGCCGCCGCAAGATTCCGGTGACGTCTTTGCTCATGGCTCTGGGCATGGACGGCGAGGATATCCTGTCGACGTTCTACACCAAGTCCACCTATCAGCGCGATGGTGAGGGTTGGCGCATTCCGTTCCAGCCAGAAACGCTGAAGGGTGCGAAGACACTTTCCGACATGATTGACGCCGATACCGGCGAAGTAGTCGTTGAATCCGGCAAGAAACTGACGCCTCGTTTGCTGCGCCAGCTCTCTGATAAGGGTCTGAAGGCCCTCAAGGCATCGAATGATGACCTTTACGGCAACTATCTGGCGGAAGACATCGTCAACTACGAAACCGGCGAGATCTACCTGGAAGCTGGCGACGAGCTGGATGAGAAGACCCTGCAGATCATTCTGGATGCAGGCTTTGATGAGATTCCGGTGCTCGGTATCGACCACATCAATGTCGGTGCTTACATCCGCAATACGCTCTCTGCGGACAAGAACGAGAACCGTCAGGACGCCCTGTTCGACATCTATCGTGTCATGCGTCCCGGTGAGCCGCCGACCATGGAATCTGCGGAAGCCATGTTCAATTCGTTGTTCTTCGATGCGGAGCGCTACGACCTCTCCGCCGTTGGCCGCGTGAAGATGAACATGCGTCTGGATCTGGATTGCCCGGATACGGTTCGTACGCTGCGCAAGGACGATATCCTTGCTGTGGTCAAGATGCTCGTGGAGCTTCGTGACGGCAAGGGTGAGATCGACGATATCGACAACCTCGGTAACCGTCGCGTTCGTTCCGTTGGCGAATTGATGGAAAACCAGTATCGCCTGGGTCTTCTGCGCATGGAACGTGCGATCAAGGAACGTATGTCCTCGATCGAGATCGATACGGTCATGCCGCAGGATCTGATCAACGCCAAGCCGGCAGCTGCCGCCGTTCGCGAATTCTTCGGCTCCTCGCAGCTGTCGCAGTTCATGGACCAGGTGAACCCGCTGTCGGAAATCACCCACAAGCGCCGCCTCTCGGCACTTGGTCCTGGTGGTCTGACCCGTGAGCGTGCTGGCTTCGAAGTCCGCGACGTTCATCCGACGCATTACGGCCGTATCTGCCCGATTGAGACGCCGGAAGGCCCGAACATCGGTCTGATCAACTCGCTCGCCACGTTTGCGCGCGTCAACAAGTACGGCTTCATTGAAAGCCCGTACCGCAAGATCGTTGACGGCAAGGTTACGAACGACGTGATCTATCTCTCCGCAATGGAAGAGGCGAAGTATTACGTTGCTCAGGCGAACGCACCGCTGAATGAAGAGGGTGAGTTCCTCGAGGAATTCGTCGTTTGCCGTCATTCTGGCGAAGTGATGCTGGCTCCGCGCGACAACATCAACCTCATGGACGTTTCTCCGAAGCAGCTCGTATCCGTTGCTGCCGCTCTGATTCCGTTCCTGGAAAACGACGACGCCAACCGCGCCCTCATGGGTTCGAACATGCAGCGTCAGGCCGTGCCTCTGGTTCGCGCCGAGGCTCCGTTCGTTGGCACAGGCATGGAGCCGATCGTCGCACGCGACTCCGGTGCAGCAATCGCTGCACGTCGCGGCGGTGTTGTCGATCAGGTTGACGCAACGCGTATCGTAATCCGTGCGACGGAAGATCTTGATGCCGGCAAGTCTGGCGTCGACATCTATCGTCTCCAGAAGTTCCAGCGTTCGAACCAGAACACCTGCGTTAACCAGCGGCCGCTGGTGGCAGTCGGCGATATCATCTCCAAGGGTGATATTATTGCTGACGGTCCTTCGACGGACCTGGGTGACCTTGCACTTGGCCGCAACGCGCTCGTCGCGTTCATGCCGTGGAACGGCTATAACTACGAAGACTCGATTTTGATGTCTGAGCGCATCGTCTCTGACGACGTGTTCACGTCTATCCACATCGAAGAATTCGAAGTGATGGCTCGCGACACCAAGCTCGGTCCTGAAGAAATCACGCGCGATATTCCGAACGTTTCGGAAGAAGCACTGAAGAACCTCGACGAAGCCGGTATCGTCTATATTGGTGCGGAAGTTCAGCCCGGCGATATCCTGGTTGGCAAGATCACACCGAAGGGCGAAAGCCCGATGACACCAGAGGAAAAGCTTCTGCGTGCCATCTTCGGTGAGAAGGCTTCTGATGTTCGTGATACCTCTATGCGCATGCCGCCCGGTACCTTCGGTACTGTTGTGGAAGTTCGCGTTTTCAACCGCCACGGCGTTGAAAAGGACGAGCGCGCAATGGCGATCGAACGGGAAGAGATCGAGCGTCTCGCAAAGGACCGTGACGACGAGCAGGCAATTCTCGATCGTAACGTCTATGGCCGTTTGATCGATATGCTGCGTGGCCAGGTGTCTGTTGCAGGACCGAAGGGCTTCAAGAAGGGCGTTGAGCTTTCGAACGCGATTGTTTCGGAGTATCCGCGCTCGCAGTGGTGGATGTTTGCTGTTGAGGACGAGAAGGTCCAGGCAGAAATCGAAGCCCTGCGTGGCCAGTACGATGAGTCCAAGTCGCGCCTTGAACAGCGCTTCATGGACAAGGTCGAGAAGGTTCAGCGCGGCGACGAAATGCCTCCTGGCGTCATGAAGATGGTCAAGGTCTTCGTTGCTGTGAAGCGCAAGATCCAGCCAGGCGACAAGATGGCTGGCCGTCACGGCAACAAGGGCGTTGTTTCGCGCATCGTGCCGGTGGAAGACATGCCGTTCCTTGAAGACGGTACGCATGTTGACATCTGCTTGAACCCGCTCGGCGTGCCTTCGCGCATGAACGTCGGTCAGATTCTTGAAACGCACCTCGCCTGGGCTTGCGCCGGTATGGGCAAGAAGATCGGCGACTTGCTCGAAGAGTATCGCCGCACGATGGATATCAGCGATCTGCGCAATGAGTTGACTGAAATCTATGCGAGTGAATCGCATGATGAAGTTGCTCGTTTCGATGACGACTCGCTGGTTAAGCTTGCTGAAGAAGCCAAGCGTGGCGTGTCGATCGCGACGCCGGTCTTCGATGGTGCGCATGAGCCTGACGTTGCCGCAATGCTGGAGCGTGCCGGTCTTGATCCGTCTGGTCAGTCTGTTCTCTATGATGGCCGTACCGGTGAGCCCTTCGACCGCAAGGTGACGGTTGGGTACATGTACATGATCAAGCTCAACCACTTGGTCGATGACAAGATCCACGCCCGTTCGATCGGCCCCTACTCGCTGGTCACCCAGCAACCGCTTGGTGGTAAGGCTCAGTTCGGCGGACAGCGCTTCGGGGAAATGGAAGTCTGGGCTCTCGAAGCCTACGGTGCTGCTTACACCCTGCAGGAAATGCTGACCGTCAAGTCGGACGACGTTGCTGGCCGTACCAAGGTCTATGAAGCGATTGTTCGTGGTGATGATACGTTCGAAGCCGGTATTCCGGAAAGCTTCAACGTTCTCGTCAAGGAAATGCGCTCTCTCGGTCTTTCCGTGGAGTTGGAAAACTCCAAGCTGGATGCAGCAGAGGCCTCCGGCGAATTGCCGGACGCAGCGGAATAAGAAAAACGTGGCGCGCGCTTATCAGAGCGCGCGCCGTTCCCGCCTTAGCTTCTAAGCCAGGGTAGGGGAATTCTGCCGCATTTTGCGGCTAAGACCGTTTTTTCGCGTCGTACCGGCCTTCCCGGGTATTGGGCTGGTACCGCACGCAAGTTGAGGGCTGATAGCCCCATAAGGAGACAGGCATGAACCAAGAGGTCATGAATCTTTTCAATCCGCAGATGCCTGCGCAACATTTCGACTCGATTCGAATTTCGATCGCGTCGCCTGAGAAGATTCTCTCCTGGTCCTACGGCGAAATCAAAAAGCCGGAGACCATTAACTATCGTACGTTCAAGCCAGAGCGCGACGGCCTGTTCTGCGCGCGCATTTTTGGACCGATCAAGGACTACGAATGCTTGTGCGGCAAGTACAAGCGTATGAAGTACAAGGGCATCATCTGCGAAAAGTGCGGTGTTGAAGTCACGCTTTCGCGCGTTCGCCGCGAACGCATGGGCCACATCGAACTTGCAGCGCCTGTCGCTCACATCTGGTTCCTGAAGTCGCTGCCTTCACGCATTGCGACGCTTCTCGACATGACGTTGAAGGATGTGGAGCGAGTGCTCTACTTCGAAAACTACATTGTCACGGAGCCTGGTCTGACGGCGCTTAAGGAAAACCAGCTTCTCTCTGAAGAAGAGTACATGCTGGCCGTGGATGAGTACGGTGAAGACCAGTTCACCGCCATGATTGGCGCTGAGGCCATTTATGAAATGCTGGCGTCGATGAACCTCGACAAGCTGGCTGGCGATCTGCGCTCGGACCTGGCAGATACCACGTCTGACCTGAAGCAGAAGAAGCTGATGAAGCGTCTCAAGATCGTTGAGAACTTCATTGAATCCGGCAATCGTCCGGAATGGATGATCATGAAGGTCGTGCCGGTGATCCCGCCGGATCTTCGTCCTCTCGTGCCGCTGGATGGCGGTCGTTTCGCAACGTCGGATCTGAACGATCTGTATCGTCGCGTCATCAACCGTAACAACCGTCTGAAGCGCCTGATCGAACTGCGCGCTCCTGGCATCATCATCCGTAACGAAAAGCGCATGCTGCAGGAATCTGTGGACGCGCTGTTCGACAACGGCCGTCGTGGCCGCGTCATCACCGGTGCCAACAAGCGTCCGTTGAAGTCACTGTCCGACATGCTGAAGGGTAAGCAGGGTCGCTTCCGTCAGAACCTGCTCGGCAAGCGCGTCGACTATTCCGGTCGGTCGGTTATCGTGACGGGTCCGGAACTCAAGCTGCATCAGTGCGGTCTGCCGAAGAAGATGGCGCTTGAGCTGTTCAAGCCCTTTATCTACGCGCGTCTCGACGCCAAGGGCTATTCGTCCACGGTGAAGCAGGCCAAGAAGCTCGTTGAAAAGGAAAAGCCGGAAGTCTGGGATATCCTGGACGAGGTTATTCGCGAGCATCCGGTTCTCCTGAACCGCGCACCAACGCTTCACCGTCTGGGCATCCAGGCTTTCGAACCTATTCTGGTGGAAGGCAAAGCCATTCAGCTGCACCCGCTCGTCTGCACGGCCTTCAATGCCGACTTCGACGGTGACCAGATGGCTGTTCACGTGCCGCTTTCGCTTGAAGCGCAGCTCGAAGCTCGCGTGCTGATGATGTCGACCAACAACATCCTGCACCCTGCTAACGGCGCGCCAATCATCGTGCCGTCGCAGGACATGGTTCTCGGTCTCTATTACCTTTCGATCATGAACCAGAACGAGCCGGGTGAAGGCATGGCCTTCTCAGACATGGGCGAACTGCACCATGCTCTTGAGAACAAGGTTGTGACGCTGCATGCCAAGATCCGCGGCCGCTTCAAGACTGTTGATGCCGAGGGTAACCCGGTATCGCGGATCTACGAAACGACCCCTGGCCGTCTGATCATTGGCGAGCTTCTGCCGAAGAACGTCAATGTTCCCTTCGATATCTGCAACCAGGAAATGACCAAGAAGAACATCTCCAAGATGATCGACACGGTCTACCGTCATTGCGGCCAGAAGGACACGGTTATCTTCTGCGACCGCATCATGCAGCTCGGCTTCACCCATGCCTGCCGTGCCGGCATTTCGTTCGGCAAGGACGACATGATCATTCCGGAAACCAAGGCGAAGATCGTTGGCGATACCGAAAGCTTGGTGAAGGAATACGAGCAGCAGTACAATGACGGCCTGATTACTCAGGGCGAAAAGTACAACAAGGTCGTTGACGCCTGGGGTAAGGCCACCGAAAAGGTTGCCGAAGACATGATGGCCCGCATTAAGGCCGTCGAATTCGACGCCGAGACCGGTCGCCAGAAGCCGATGAACGCCATCTACATGATGTCTCACTCCGGTGCTCGTGGTTCTCCGAACCAGATGCGTCAGCTGGGCGGTATGCGTGGCCTCATGGCGAAGCCGTCGGGCGAAATCATCGAAACGCCGATCATTTCGAACTTCAAGGAAGGCCTCACCGTTAACGAGTACTTCAACTCGACCCACGGTGCACGTAAGGGTCTTGCTGATACGGCTCTGAAGACGGCTAACTCGGGTTACCTGACCCGTCGTCTGGTGGACGTCGCTCAGGATTGCATCGTCAACATGGTTGATTGCGGTACCGACAAGGGCCTGACCATGACGGCGATCGTCGATGCCGGTCAGGTTGTTGCATCGCTAGGTGCACGTATCCTGGGCCGTACGGCGCTGGACGATATCGACAATCCGGTTACGGGCGAAAACCTGGTCAAGGCTGGCCAGATGATCCTCGAGCCGCATGTCATCGAGATCGAAAAGGCTGGCATTCAGTCTGTCCGTATTCGCTCCGCTCTGACCTGCGAAGTTCAGACAGGCGTTTGCTCGGTCTGCTACGGTCGCGACCTTGCACGCGGTACGCCGGTCAACATGGGTGAAGCGGTTGGCGTTATTGCTGCGCAGTCCATCGGTGAGCCGGGTACACAGCTGACCATGCGTACGTTCCACCTTGGTGGCACGGCCAACGTTGTGGACCAGTCGTTCTTGGAAGCATCCTACGAAGGTACGATCCAGATCAAGAACCGCAATGCGCTGCGTAACTCGGAAGGCAACCTCGTTGCCATGGGTCGCAACATGGCGGTGACCATTCTGGATGAACGCGGCGTGGAGCGCTCTTCGCAGCGTGTTGCCTACGGTTCGAAGCTGTTCGTGGATGACGGTGACAAGGTGAAGCGCGGCCAGCGTCTTGCTGAGTGGGATCCTTACACCCGTCCGATGCTGACGGAAGTTTCCGGTGTCGTTCAGTTCGAAGACGTTGTCGACTCGATCTCGGTTTCGGAATCGACCGATGAGTCGACTGGTATTACCAAGCGTCAGGTTATCGACTGGCGTTCGACACCGCGCGGTACGGATCTGAAGCCGGCAATCGTGCTGAAGGATGCGAGCGGCAATATCCAGAAGCTGTCGCGCGGCGGTGACGCACGCTACATGCTGTCCGTGGATGCCATTCTGTCGGTAGAGCCGGGTCAGAAGGTTAGCCAGGGTGATGTTCTTGCGCGTGTTCCGATGGAAAGCGCCAAGACGAAAGACATCACCGGTGGTCTGCCGCGTGTTGCCGAACTGTTCGAGGCACGTCGTCCGAAGGATCACGCCATCATCGCTGAGATTGATGGTACAATACGTCTCGGCCGCGACTACAAGAACAAGCGTCGCGTTATGATCGAGCCGGCTGAGGACGGTGTTGAGGCAGTCGAATACCTGATTCCGAAGGGCAAGCCCTTCCACCTTCAGGACGGCGACTACATCGAGAAGGGTGATTACATCCTCGACGGTAATCCTGCGCCGCATGACATTCTGGCGATCAAGGGTGTGGAAGCGCTCGCTTCCTATCTCGTGAACGAAATCCAGGAAGTCTATCGACTGCAGGGCGTTGTCATCAACGACAAGCACATCGAGGTGATCGTGCGCCAGATGCTGCAGAAGGTCGAGATCACAGACTCCGGCGATAGCCAGTACATCGTGGGCGACAATGTCGACCGCATCGAACTGGATGATGCCAACGAGCGCCTGATCGAAGAAGGCAAGCGTCCGGCATCGGGTGAACCTGTACTGCTGGGTATCACGAAGGCATCTCTGCAGACGCCATCGTTCATCTCTGCTGCATCCTTCCAGGAAACCACGAAGGTTCTCACGGAAGCTGCAATCGCAGGCAAGATGGATACCCTTCAAGGTCTGAAGGAAAACGTCATCGTTGGCCGTCTGATCCCGGCTGGTACCGGCGGGACGATGACGCAGATCCGTCGCATCGCAACCTCTCGCGATGAGATGATCCTGGATGAGCGTCGCAAGAGCACTGGTGCCTCTGTAGCAACGCCGATGTTGCAGGACATGGCCGGAGAAAACACTCCGGCAGCCGAGTAAGGCAGGGAAGGGCGATACATCGTCCACCTTTGAAATGAAAAAGAAAGCGCCGGACAAAATCCGGCGCTTTTCTCGTTCTGGCTGTGGCTCATGCGTGTGTGGTGTGTTTTCGCGCTTTTTCGATCAGTGGGCGTTTCGATCATCGCGAATATAGGGTGGGAACGCACTCGCCTGTGGAAGCGCATACACGCGCCGTCGCGTGCCGGTGTGGCATTGTGAGCCGCAGAGAGGGGGCGTTACCCAAATTATATGTATCGGTCTATTGCGGCGGTTTAGCGAAACAGGCATTGGCGCGGACGCCCGTAGAGCGAAGAGGCGCCCTCAGACCGCCCTCAATGAGAGGCAACCTCGCATTGGACGCGAGACTTGTGGTGACTGCAGAGACCGAGGCCCGCGCACTTGATCTGGTTGCGTAAGGTATGCGCGCGTCAAGACGGAAGGGGGAGGCCAATCATAGCCAGCCCCGGTTCGCGCTAAGAAGGCTACAGCAAGCAGGGGCTGCTAGCGCGTGCATGTGCTTATGCGAAGCGAATGATCGATACTTCGCCTTCCAGAGCGCCCTGATAGGCCGATGCATGGGGTTCTTCAACCGGCTCCTCGGTCAAAACGCCGATCTGGTCTAGATCCGCCTCAAGGAAGCCTTCCTCGGAGAGTGCGTTGAGCGCTTCACGAACGGCAGTGTCATCGTCCGGCGCGCTCAGAAGAATATGGAGGTCGACGCCCTCACTGTCCTTGGCTTCATAGCCCTTGCCGACAATGATGAAGACCATAGGCTTGTCGAGATTGTTGTCGTTGTCAGGTTGGCTGATCATCAGCGAGGTCTCCGGATCAATATCAAAGCGAGTCGCGGTTTAGCGCGACACCAATGAATACATACTTATCGATGTGCGTGGCCTTGCGCATGTGTTAATGGTCTCAACCGAATGAATCTTCCGCATGTTCCCCAAATTAACGTCAAATCCGGCTGCAAAGCGGGGCATACGGGGCAAAAGACCAAATCGGCCTTGACGTAGCGGGGGTAAAACAGTAAACGCGCCCCATCGGAAGCGATGTGAGGCTTAACCGTCTGGTACGGCTCGTTCCTGGATTTGCCTCAAACAAGGTTCCAAAACGCACGTTGAAGACACGAATGTAGCACGCATGACGCAGGTGATGCGTCCTCTGCCTTGGGTGGTCCAGCCAGAAAATCAGGTTGGGCCACGTTTGTGCATGTTGAAATGTGCTGAAGGCCGGAGACGGCGTGAGTTTGGCTCGAGAGAGTCGGTAAACAAGATTTTGCAAGGGATGGGTATATGCCTACCGTAAACCAGCTGATCCGCAAGCCTCGCCAGGCACAGGTCAAGCGCAATAAGGTTCCTGCTCTGCAGGAAAATCCACAGAAGCGCGGCGTTTGCACCCGCGTTTACACAACGACCCCGAAGAAGCCGAACTCGGCTCTGCGTAAGGTTGCCAAGATTCGTCTGACCAACGGCTTTGAAGTCATTGGCTATATTCCTGGTGAAGGCCATAACCTTCAGGAGCACTCTGTCGTCATGATCCGTGGCGGCCGCGTCAAGGACTTGCCGGGTGTTCGCTATCACATCATCCGTGGCGTTCTCGATACGCAGGGTGTGAAGAACCGTAAGCAGCGTCGCTCCAAGTACGGCGCGAAGCGTCCGAAGTAATCCAACGAATTCAGCTGCGCCGCGCGAGGTCCTCCGCGTGTTAAGGTGCATAGCCAGATAAAGAGACAGATAGTATGTCGAGACGTCACAGAGCAGAAAAGCGTGAAATCAACCCGGATCCGAAGTTCGGTGATCTGGTTGTCACGAAGTTCATGAATGCCATCATGTTGCATGGCAAGAAGTCGGTCGCTGAAAGCATCGTCTACGGTGCGTTTGATGCAGTCCAGGGAAAAGCCAAGCAGGAGCCGCTGCAGGTTTTCCATCAGGCGCTGGAGAATGTTGCTCCGCACGTAGAAGTTCGTTCGCGCCGCGTTGGTGGTGCAACCTATCAGGTTCCGGTTGATGTCCGTCCTGAGCGTCGTCAGGCGCTCGCTATCCGCTGGCTCATCGCTGCAGCCCGCAAGCGTAACGAAACGACAATGATCGACCGTCTGTCGGGCGAGTTGATGGATGCTGCGAACAATCGCGGTAGTGCCGTCAAGAAGCGTGAAGACACACATAAGATGGCTGACGCGAACCGCGCGTTCTCGCATTACCGCTGGTAATCTCCATCCGATCGCAATTCGAAAGGCAGTCCTATGGCTCGCGAATATAAAATCGAAGACTACCGAAATTTCGGTATTATGGCGCATATCGACGCCGGCAAGACGACGACGACCGAGCGTATTCTTTATTACACCGGTAAGTCGCACAAGATCGGCGAAGTCCATGATGGCGCAGCGACCATGGACTGGATGGAGCAGGAGCAGGAGCGTGGCATCACCATCACGTCCGCTGCGACCACGACCTTCTGGAAGGGTCGCGACGGCAAGATGCGTCGCTTCAACATCATCGACACGCCCGGACACGTCGACTTCACCATTGAAGTTGAGCGTTCTCTGCGCGTTCTCGACGGTGCTATCGCGCTCCTCGACGCCAATGCTGGCGTTGAGCCGCAGACGGAAACTGTTTGGCGTCAGGCTGAAAAGTACAACGTTCCGCGGATGATCTTCTGCAACAAGATGGACAAGACCGGCGCTGACTTCTACCGTTCCGTAGACATGATCAAGACCCGTCTCGGTGCCACCGCTGTTGTCATGCAGCTGCCGATCGGCGCTGAGACAGAGTTCAAGGGCGTTGTTGACCTGATCGAGATGAACGCTCTGGTCTGGCGCGACGAGTCTCTCGGCGCTGCCTGGGACGTTGTCGAGATCCCCGATGATCTGAAGGAAAAGGCTGCAGAATATCGTGAAAAGCTGATCGAGACCGTTGTCGAGATCGACGAAGAAGCGATGGAAGCTTACCTCAACGGCGAGATGCCCGATAACGACAAGATCCGCGAACTCGTTCGTCGCGGTACCATTGACGTTAAGTTCCATCCAATGTTCTGCGGCACTGCGTTCAAGAACAAGGGCGTTCAGCCTCTGCTCGACGCTGTTGTCGATTACCTGCCGTCTCCTCTGGATATTCCGGCGATCAAGGGCATCGATTTCAAGACGGAAGCCGAGATCGAGCGTCACGCAGATGACAGCGAGCCTCTGTCCATGCTTGCGTTCAAGATCATGAACGACCCCTTCGTCGGTTCGTTGACCTTCGCACGTATTTATTCCGGCAAGCTCGAAAAGGGCGCGTCCGTTATGAACACGGTCAAGGACAAGCGCGAGCGCGTTGGTCGTATGCTGCAGATGCACTCCAACAGCCGTGAAGATATCGAAGAAGCCTTTGCTGGCGATATCGTGGCTTTGGCTGGTCTGAAGGAAACCACAACGGGCGACACGCTTTGCGACCCGCTGAAGCCGGTTATCCTTGAGCGCATGGAGTTCCCGGAGCCGGTTATCCAGATCGCTATCGAGCCGAAGTCCAAGGGCGATCAGGAAAAGATGGGCCTGGCGCTGAACCGCTTGGCTGCTGAAGATCCGTCGTTCCGTGTGAAGACTGATACTGAGTCCGGCCAGACGATCATCGCTGGCATGGGCGAACTTCACCTCGATATCATCGTCGACCGTATGCGTCGCGAATTCAAGGTTGAAGCTACCGTCGGTGCTCCGCAGGTTGCCTATCGTGAGACGATCACTAAGGCACACGAAGAAGATTACACGCACAAGAAGCAGTCCGGTGGTACGGGCCAGTTCGCGCGCGTCAAGATCCTCTTCGAACCGAACCCGGAAGGCGAAGATTTCAAGTTCGAATCCAAGATCGTCGGCGGTGCGGTTCCGAAGGAATACATCCCGGGCGTTCAGAAGGGTATCGAAAGCGTTCTGACCTCTGGTCCGCTCGCAGGCTTCCCGATGCTGGGCGTGAAGGCAACGTTGCTCGACGGCGCGTTCCACGATGTCGACTCGTCGGTTCTGGCGTTCGAAATCGCTTCTCGTGCTTGCTTCCGCGAAGCTGCGAAGAAGGCTGGCGCACAGCTGCTCGAGCCGATGATGAAGGTCGAGGTGGTTACGCCGGAAGACTACGTTGGTGACGTTATCGGTGACTTGAACTCTCGCCGTGGCCAGATTCAGGGCCAGGAGAGCCGTGGTATTGCCGTTGTTATCAACGCGCATGTTCCGCTGGCCAACATGTTCAAGTATGTCGATAACCTTCGCTCAATGTCTCAGGGCCGTGCTCAGTACTCGATGGTCTTCGACCATTACGCGCCGGTACCTTCAAACGTAGCGCAGGAAATTCAGGCGAAGTACTCCGGTCAGAAGTGACCGGGGTAACCCAACCGAACAACAACAACCAGAAATTTCCCGTTGTATGACGGGGCAAAGATGGAGAGCCTGAAATGGCAAAGAGCAAGTTTGAGCGTAATAAGCCGCATGTGAACATCGGCACGATTGGCCACGTTGAC